>JAHWKY010000043.1 GCA_019347575.1 Actinomycetota bacterium
GCCGCGTCGCCCGCTTGAAGCCATCGAGCTCGAACGTCACCGTATAGGTGCCGATCGGAATGTTGGGGAACTGGTAGGCGCCCGTCTCGGTTGTGACGAAGACGCGCGGCTGCTGCAGACCCGTGCCCGTCACGGTGACCGTGACGCCCGGCAGGTCGAGTGCCTGACCGGGCGTCAGAGACAGCACGTCGCTCACGTGCGCCGCCGAGGGCGGATCGTCCGAGCCCCGCGAGGCATCGATCATCGCTCGCACGACACGGCTGGCCAGCGCCCCGTCCAACGCCTCCAGATCGGCCACGGGGACCGCCCGCGCAGGGCCGTAGGTGCGCACGATCGCGGTGACGACACCGGCAGCCTCCGCGTCGAGCCGCGCCGCGTCCTGACGGGCGATGTCCGCGAGCCGAGCCAGGGCGCCGACCGGATCGGGAGCGAGCCGCTCCATCGCGGGCAGGACCTCGGTGCGGGCGATCACGCGCGTGACCGACCGGTCGAGGTTCATCGGATCGTCCGCCGTGCGCAGTCCTTCGTGGACGACGAACCGGCGCACGTCGTTGCGGCGGACGCGCAGCAGCGGACGCACGATGTCGCCACGCACGGCCGCCATCGCCGCCAGACCCTCCACTCCGGTCCCCCGGGCGAGGCGCATCAGCACCGTCTCGGCCTGGTCGTCGGCCGTGTGGCCCACCAGCAGCCACCCCGCGTTCGCCTCCCGAGCGATGCGGCGCAGTGCCGCGTACCTCTGGGCCCGAGCCGCCGCCTCGACGCCCTCGCCCACGGGGGACACGCTGACCTCGAGGATGCGCAGCGGGAGGCCGAGGACGCTGGCGTGCCACCGCACGACGTCCACGTCGGCCTCGTCGGCCCGCAGCCCGTGCCGGACGTGACCGAGGACGAGATCGAGGTCGGGGCGGGCGTCGGCGACGAGGTGCGCGAGAGCGGTCGAGTCAGGCCCTCCACTGAGGGCGACGACCGCGGCGGCCCCTATCGGCAGAGCTCCCAGCACCCGCTCGACCTCGGCCACCAGCGACTCGCGGGGAAGGCCGGGGGGGAGCGGACCGGGGGGGAGGGCCGGGGGGTCGGATAGGGGCGTGATGTTGGGTTCCGCGTCGAGGGCACCGGAGTGTGCCCCGTCAGGCCGCGTCCCCCATCCGCTGCAGCCAGGCGGCGGGGTCGGTGACCTCCTCCTGCGTCGGCAGGTTCCGGGGGTCGGCGAACGCCCGGTTGAGGCCCTCGACACCCGCGGCGGTGACGACCGCACGCACGAACGCTTCGCCCTCGCGGTACTGACGCTTCTTCATCTCCATCCCGGCCACCGCCGATAGCAGCCGACTGGTCACGTCGCCCCGGCGCCGCTCCAGTGCGTCCCGGACGGCGGCGACGTCGTCGACGACGCCCTCAGCACCGAGGAACATGGCCGCGTTGCCGTGCCCTTCGAGCAGCGACATCAGACCCTGAGCCTCACGCACGATGTCGACCTGCGCGGGGGCCAGCACCGCCTCGACCAGCGGCTGGACGCTGCCGGTCACGCGCACCTTCTGGATCGCCTCCGGGAGTCGCGCTGCCGTCTCGATGAGCGCGGCTACATCGATGCGGGTCTCAGCGAGGTAGCGGGCTAGCAGGTCGCGGAGGTGGTCGCCGAGCCACGGCACGCCGTCGAACTGCAGCCGGTGTGTGACCTCGTGGAGCAGCACGGTCCGGCGCAGGTCCTCGGCCCGGATCCCGTAGTCGTCGCTGAGTTGGAGCAGGTTGGGACCGACGACGACCAGACGGCCCGCCCCCGGTTCCGACAGCGGGAGCACGTACTGACCGAGGACCCGGGTGGAGAGCACGCCCAGCAGCGCCCCGATCTGAGCACCGAGCACCTTCGAAGCGATGCGCCGATCGCCGCGCAGCTTGTCGGCGAGAGGATCGAAGGCGCTACGCACGGCAGCGAGGTTCAGATCGACCCACCGGTAGCGACCGACGACCGCCACGTCGGTCGGAGGTAGCTCGCTGCCGAGCTGGGTCCAGGCCCGCGCGGCACGGTCGATCGCTGGCATCTCCGAGGTGACCTCGGCGCGGAGGCGTGCGACCTCGGAACGGCTCGTCGTGCGGGTCGGTGTGACGAGTCGCGCGGCCCACCGGGCCGCGCGTTCGTCGACGATACGGGTCGGATCCCCGTCGGAGCTCATCTCCGCGAGGTCTCGGACCGCTGTGCCGGCCGGTGCACCTTGAAGTAGTAGAACGCGGCGCCGCCGAGCAGGATCGGCCCGAACCCGATGAGTAGGAGCGGACCCATCCACCACGTCCACGGGCGTTCGTAGTCCTCGGGTCGGAACTCGTTGCTCTCGTCGTCCGGGCCGGCGGGTTCGAGTCCTGGGGCCTCGCCTCCCGCCTCGGTCGCGAGGATCAGGATGTCGGGGTCCACGGAGGTGGCGAACGCGGCCGTGGCGGTCACGACCGGAAGCACGGCGATCGCTCCGACGAGGAGCAGGCCGATCAGGCGCGAGCGCATCGGCGCGTGGACCTCCGGGTTCGGCTTCGGCGCGGGAGGGTATCCGAGCGGCTCAGGCACGAGACACCCGCTCTCAGCGCAGCGCGTCGGCGAGTCCGACCTCCACCTGCGCCGACAGCGCGGCCGGGCCACCCAGCAGGTAGACCGCGTCGACCTGCGTGGCCCGGGCCCGGATCCAGGCGGCCGCCGCGGGGGCGAGACGCTCGCTGTTGGTGAGCACGACCGGCGATCCGAGCACGGGCGCGAGCCCTCCGCCCGCGAGCGCGTCCGGGAAGTTGAACCCGGTCGCGATCTGGATGTGGTCCGAGCGCAGGCCGTTGGACATCCCGAAGTCCGCGATCACCAGCGACGTCGCGATGCGGTCGGCGCCGCCGAGCCGCGACGTGGCGAGGCCGGCGCTGCCCAGTTGCTGCTCGACGGTGCTCGAGACGGCCTCCGGCCCTCCGACGAGGATGACCTCGCGCACCCCCAGCTGCGACAACGTCGCCTCGACCTCGCTGTCCAGCCGGTCGGGGTCGCTGTACAGGATCGGGTCGCCCGTGGCGGCCGCGACCGCGGACGCTGCCAGCGCGTCGGGGTAGTTGGCGACCGTGGCGATGAACGCTCGACGCGGACGCTGGGGCAGCGCAGCCGCCAGTTCGGTGGCCATCGCGATGTGATCGGCTCCTCCGATCGTCGCGACCGACAGGCCCAGGCCCTCGATGCCCGACGCGACCGCGTCGGCGAACGGCCCGCCGACGAGGTAGACGGTCTTGCCCGAGTTGGCTCCGAGCGCACGCACGAGCGCGTCGCGCGCGTCGGGATCGAGTCGATCGGTCGCCGACAGCACCACCGGTCCGCTGACCTGGCCCGCCAACGCGGCACCGGCGAGCGCCCCGTGGAAGTCGAAGGCGTCGGCGAGCACCGCTCCCCCTGCGGTCCCCGGGGTGAAGCCGAAGTCCGACACCGCTCTGGCGGTACCGGTGCGCGTGGCGCCGGCGAGGCGGAACTGGGCGGGCGACGGTCGGGGCGCGCCTGGCTGCAGCGTGAGGAAGTTCTCGGTCATGAACAGCCGCGACCCTCCGGTGACCACGCCGACCCCCATCCAGCCCCAGTCGGGGTCGAGGATGTTGGCTCGGTGTCCGGGCGAGTCCATGAACGCACGGTGCACCGAGGGGATGGTCGGTCCCACGCCGACGTTCTCGCCGATCGAGGCCCACGCGGGGAACACGGCCTCGACGTCCTCGCGGAGCCGCTCGTTGTGGAAGATCTGGCCCTCGATCATCATCCGCTGCGCGTGCCTGCGGGCCACGGTGCGCAACGCATCGGCGTGGCTGAGGACGGGCAAGCCTCGACTCACCCGCTCCCCGTTGAGCAGGCGGGCCAGCTCGGCCTCCTGGGCCGACAGGAACTCGGTCGCGATCGCTGCGGACAGTTCGCTGCCGGCGATGAGTCCGAGCGTCAGCAGGAGGAAGGCGAACGGGCGCGTGATCCGTGCGATCACGCCCCGGCGACCCGCGCTCCTACTCGTCAACGTGGTCACGGCTGTTCCCCTTCGATCTCGAGCGTGTCGGCGACGAGGGCGGTCGCGAGCTCCTGCTGGTAGGCCTCGAACCGTTCCTCGTCGTCGGGGTAGCTGATGGACGTGCCCGAGACCTCACCGTTCGTCGCCGGCAGGCCCAGATCGACCAGCATCGCGCGTGCGTTGGGGACCAGTCGCTCCAGGAAGATGCGAGCCCCCTCGCGGCCGGTCTCCGGCAGCACGATGACGAGGTCCTCGCGGTCGGGCAAGGGGACGCGGTTGACCAGATCGGTCGTTCGGACCGTCGCATCGAGCGTCTGCGCGAGGTGGCGCAGTGCGCGCAGACCTTGTCGCTCGGACACGCCTTCGAACAGCTCGCGCCTCAGGTGCAGGATCGTCAGCGAGAACACCGAGCCGTAGCGCTGCGCGCGCGACAGCTCGCGGTCGGCGACGATGAGCAGACCGCGGGTGTTGCCCACCCCGGTGTCGTCGTCGATCTCGTCGTAGAGCTCGAGCTTGCGCAGCGAGTGCTCGAGCATCTCGTTCGCCCACCCGCCGAACAGGCCGAGCCCCACGTAGAGCAGGATGCGCACGACCGCTGCGCCGATGAACTCGCGCGCCGACAGCTCCGCCGGGAGCGTGGCGAAGCGGGTGATGACGTAGACGGCGGAGACAGCGACGGCGGTCGCCACGCCGCCTCGGACCCGGCCGTAGCCCAGGCCCACCAGGACCGGCAGGAACAGCCCGATCGCCCCGACCTCGACGAGATCCGCCCCGCGGAGCCACGCCGATAGCGCGACCCCGGCGATCAGCGCGGTGCCGAAGCCCATGACGATGAGCCGGGCCTGCCGGAACGTCAGCGTGCTCACGGTTCACCTTCCACGGCCGCGGGGGAGGCTGCCACGTTCCGTGCGACGGGACGGAGCGGAGCAACTCACGCGTGGTAGTCGTACGTGCACGCTGAGTGTACCTGGCGCGAGAGGTGGGCGGAAGGGTCGCGGTCCGGTGAGCGCGATATCAGGTGCCGCCGCCACCCCCGGGCACGTCGTGATCCGGCGTCGGAGGGGTCGGCTCGTCCGCGTCGTCATCGATCGGAGCGGGGTTCTCCTCGATCGTCTGGGTGACGGGCGGGCCGCCATCCGGCAGCACCGCATCGGGACTCTCGAGCCCGAGTTCGGAGAGCGTGTCGCCGGTCGGCCCCTCCTGGAAGTGCGACAGCAGGAGGCGCTCGATCCAGCCCTCCTCCTCGTCGCCATCGCCTTCGTCGGAGCCATCGTCGTCGGCTACCGTGGAGGCGCGTGCGGGACGATCGCTGCCATCCCCGAGTTCCTCGAGAACGGCCAGCGCGGCGGCGGCCAGCGTGGAGTCCGGCTTCGCCGGCTCGACCCCATCCTCCGTCGCCGGGTCGCGATCCGAGGTGACCGAACGCGTCGGTTCCCCGCCCGCATCGACGCTGAGCGCCGGGGGATCCTGAGAGGTCGTGGGGCCCGCGAGGAACAGCAGCCCGGTGATGAGGCTCGCGATGGCCGCCACGAGTCCGGCGAGACGGCCACGGGCGGATGGCAGGCGCTCCTCGGAGTGCGATGTGGCGGGCTGGAGCCGCTCGTCCCCCTCGGCCACGACCGCCTCTGCCAGGACGGCCTCGGCCTCGCGCTCCACGGCGGCTGCGGCCACGGTCGAGGTCAGCCGTTCGTGGAGCAGCTCGATCAGGATGCGCGACTCCTCGAGGACCTCGGCTGCCGCCTCGGGACGCCCCATCTCCAGGAGCAGCTCGGAGCGCAACAGCCCCTCGTGCACGCGCACGCGCAGATCGCCGATGTCACGCTCGATGGCCGCGGCGAGACGCCGCTGCGCCGTCGTGGACGGCAGCGGGCCGGCGGCGTGGCGCCCGGCGCTCGGCCGCGGCTGACGCACGTTGCCTCTCCTCGCTCGCCGGACTCCGACGTCTCGCAGGAGGTTCGCCGGATCGTCCGGTCCCCTCACGCCCCGTCACAGGGTCGTCCAGTGGAAGGTTCGCCGCCGGTGCCCCAGCCTCCTGCTCGGTCGACCCGACAGGTCGACCACCGTTCCAACGGCCACGGTGCCGCCCCGTGCGGCTGCCGCACACCAGGTTGGGCACGGTCCCCGTGCCGGCACCTCTGCCGTCACGAGACGGACGCCCCGCCAGAGGGGATGGGCGGGGCGTCCAGTCAGGTTGGCCGCGGTGGTGGGTTTAGCCGCCGCCTTCGGGGGCGTTCACGTCGACGTTCACCTCTTCCGGGATGACCGGTTCGCCCGTGTTGTCGCCAGCGTCACCGTTGAAGAACAGCAGCCAGGCGACGAACAGCACCGCGAGCACCCCGATGATCGCCGCGACGATGCCGCCCATGCTGGGACCGCCACTGTCCGTGACGATCACGTCTCGTCGTTCTCGTTCAGGTTCTGTGTAGTGCGCCATGGTCCGTTCCTCCGAGCTGGTCGCCAGGTTCTGCTGTACGACCACGCTACGACCGCTCTCACGGCAGACGACCTGGCCGTTGGGGTCCAGCGGAGGTGGCCCTGACGACCGGTGTGGCCTTCCGGGCCCGTCCGACCACATCCGTCCGTCCGCGCCTCACTGCAGGTCGAGCGCTCCCATGTTGCGCAGGACCTCGTTGGGGCGATCGGGATCGGTGAGGACATCGATGATGGCGACGACGCCGGCATCGCGGGCGCGGTCGAGCGCGGGCCGCAGGTCCTCGGCTCGCTCGACGCGCTCGCCGTGGCCACCGACGGCCTCGGCGATGCGGTCGTGGCGGACGCGTCCGAGGTCGGTGCCGACGGTACGGCCGAACCACTCGCCCTCCTCGTAGCGGACGTCGCCCCACGAACCGTTGTTGGACACGACGACGATCGGGGCGGTGCCGTACCTCGCCGCGGTCTCGAGCTCCATGGCCGCGAGCCCGAACGCGCCGTCCCCGAGCAGCGCGACGGTGGGCCCGTCGCGGCGCGCGAGGGGCGCGGCGACCGCGTACGGCACACCGACACCGAGGGTTCCGAGAGCGTCGGAGGTGAACAGCTGCGAGCCGGGCTCCTCGCAGCGGGCGAAGCCGAGCCCCCATCCGAGGATGTCGCCACCGTCCAGGACGATGGTGGAGCCGGGTCCGGCGTCGGCGGCGAAGGCGCACACCTCACGTGCCAGCGCGCCGGGGTGCACGCCGCTGGCGTTGCCGTCGGCTTCCCCCGACCAGTGCTGGCGGCTGGCATCGGCGAAGGACCGCGCCTGGTCGCACCACTCCTGCTTAGGGTCACCCCCCCACGCCCCGGTGAGCTGGGCGAGCACGACGCGGGCGTCACCGAGCAGCGCGATGTCCGGACTGCGGTTGAGCGCGAACGCCGCCGGGTCGACGTCGACGGAGATGATGGTGTGGTCGGGGCGCCACAGCGGCTCACGCCCGAACATGAGGTTGCCGTTGAAGCGGCTGCCGACGATCAACACGACGTCGGCGAACGCGGTCGCGACGCCACCGTGCAGCAGCGAGCCCAGAGAGTGCGGGTGCGAGTCGGCGACCAGCCCGCGCGCGTGGCTGGTCGTCGTGACCGGGATGCCGCTGGTCTCCACGAACCGGCTCAAGGCGTCACCAGCGCGAGCCCAGAACGCCCCGCCGCCGGCGACCACGACCGGGCGCTCCGAGCGGGCCAGCGCGTCCGCGGCGGCGGAGACGGCGTCCTCGTCGGCGCCTGCGGGCTGGGGCCGTGCGACCTCACCTTCGGTGAAGGGCGCCTGCGCGGTCAGGACATCGGTGGGCAGCTCGAGGTACGCCGACCCCGGCCGGCCGCTGCGGGCGACCGACAGCGCCTCCCGCGTCGCGCTCGCGAGGTCCTCGGGGCGGGTCACCGCTCGGGTCCACTTCGCGACCGCCCGGGCGATGCTCTCCTGATCGGCATCCTGCACCGCGCCCTTCCCGCGCAGACCCAGCGGCGTACGACCGCCGAGCACAACGACGGGGATGCCCGTTGCCTGGGCGTTGGCCAGACCGGTCACCCCGTTCGTGAAGCCAGGCCCCGCGGTGACGGCAGCCACACCCACCTCTCCGGTCGTGCGTGCCCACGCCTCGGCCATGTGGATCGCTGCGCTCTCGTGCCTCGTCGTGATCACCTCGATCCCCACCTCGGCACAGCCGTTCGTCACCGGGCCGATGTGCCCCCCGGGCAGGCAGAACAGCCGGCGCACGCCGGCAGCGTGCAACACCCGGGCAACGGCGACGCCACCGTGATCCTCGGGCACCTTCTGGTAGCCGCCGTCGCCGCCACCGAGGAGCGTCTCGTCGCCCACCCCACTCTCCCTCGTCACTGACACGAGCGTCAGCGTAGGAGGAGGAGGCCGGTCGGGCCGATGGGACGGGGCGGCTGCGAGCGGGGAGGGCCAACGGCACCGAACCTCGGCGTGGACCGGAGGCGAGCTGTGACCGGCGAGGCGACGACCGTCACCCGCGCCATGCGGGTCCTCGACACGCTCGGCGAGGCCGACGCGGACGAGCATGCGGAGGCGATCGGCCTGTCGTTCGTCACCGAGCAGGGCCCGGGGCTGACGCGGGTCCGGCGTGGGCGCGGCTTCAGCTACCACCGACCCGACGGCGAGCTCATCCAGGGTGAGCAACGACGACGCATCGAGGAGCTGGCCATCCCGCCCGCCTGGAGCGACGTGTGGATCTGCGACGATCCCAACGGGCACCTGCAGGCGACCGGTCGCGACGCGGCGGGACGCAAGCAGTACCTGTACCACCCGGTGTGGCGCACGCTGCGCGAGGCCGCCAAGTTCCACCGCCTGGCGGATGTGGGGGCGGCGTTGCCGCGACTACGCCGCACCGTCGACGGCCACCTCCGCAAGCACGATCTCACGCGGGAGAAGGTCCTCGCCCTGGTCGTCGCACTGCTCGACGAGACCCTGATGCGGATCGGCAACGAGCAGTACGCCCGGGACGGCGGGGCGCGCGGCCTGACGACGCTCGAGACCAGCCACGTCCGCGCCACGTCGTCACGGGTGAGCTTCTCCTTCCCCGGCAAGGCCGGTCAGGACCGCGAGGTGGACCTGCGCCACCCGCGACTCGCTCGGCACGTGCTCCGGATCCAGGACGCACCCGGCCAGCGGGTCTTCGCCTACCGGACCGACGACGGCGGCTGGCAGGAGGTGCGCTCCGACGACGTCAACCGCTACCTCCGAGAGATCGCTGGCGACGACATCACCGCCAAGGACTTCCGCACCTGGGGGGGCACGGTCGTCGCTGCGGAGAGGTTGCGCACGCGCGGACCCCCGGCGTCAGCCCGCGAGGCGGACGCGAACGTGATAGCCGCGGTCGACGCCGTAGCCGAGCAGCTCGGCAACACCCGCGCGGTGGCTCGCGCCAGCTACGTGCATCCGGTCGTGCCGAAGGCCTACCGCTTCGACCGCTTCGAGGAGTGCTTCCGCGGTGGTCGCGTCCCCGAGCACCTCAGCCGGTCCGAGCAGGCGGTGCGTCGCATGCTCGCGCTCGATCTTCCGGCGTCGGACGATCTCGAGGCGCAGCTCGAGGAGTCGCTTGAGCGCGCCTCGCCCGGTCGATCCGGCTAGCCCTGATCATTCGGTACCGACCGACGTGGCCTCTAGCCCGTCTGCTCGACCGTGACGTAGGTGAACCACGACGGCCTCGCCGTCGAGTCGTAGTAGAGGAGCGAGCCGGGAGGCTCGTGGGTCGCCTGGACCAGCAGGCTGGAGGAGGCCTGCGCGGCCAGCGGACCGAAGTTCACCCGGTACGGCGCGATCTGGTTGGCCGTCGAGGCCCCGGTGCCCTCGGCGATGCGCCCGGAGTCGCTGGCCCAGGCCGCGTCGGCCCATAGCTGCAGGCTGAGGCTGCCCTGGTTCGTGCCCGCATAGACGACCGCTTCCGCACAGACGACGCGGAGCACTCCACCGAGCTGGAGGTTCCAGTAGCCGAGCAGTGGGCTCGCCGCGAAGTTCGGGTTCGGGCCCACGACGTAGTTCTTTCCCGCGAACACCTTCGCCGCGGACTCCGTGGGAGCCTGCTCATCCATGAACAGACGGGACGCAGCTCCGTCGACCGTGTCCTCCGCCGCGTCGGCGTTGCCGGACGGCGACGTCCCATGCATGTACACGGTGTGCTCGACCAGCTCCTCGCCCTCGGCGAGCGGGATGTCGCGGCCCTGGCAGGCATCGGACACGCCGGGGGCGTAGAACTCGAACACGTCGAGCCCACGCGGTCCGAGATCACCGACGTAGATGTAGCCGCGGTGCCACAGCGCGCCCCACGAGTTCGCGCCCGGGGCGATGTACTGCCCGGCCCGGGTGGGGTTGGCCGGATCGGACATGTCGATGACCTGCAGGCCCGCGTTGTAGGACCCCATGAAGACGTAGTGCCCCTTGGAGCTGAAGTTGTGTGCCGAACAGGTCGGGGCGGGGGTGCCGGTCCCGTTGAACCAGTCGGCGAGCCACGTCGCCTCGGTGAGGTCCTCGGACAGCTGCACCGTGGCGACCCCGCCGGCCTCGCACCCGCTGTGCAGGTCCTCGTCGGAGACGAACATCACGCTCGGGTCGCCGTCGAGCAGCTGTGCCTCGTGGTAGTAGCGGATGGGATGCCCGTCCTCGGGCCGCTTCTCCCACCGGTTCAGCACCAGCGGGGCGGTGGGGTCGGTGACATCGATGATGTAGATGCTGCCGGTGTTGCCGCCGTTGTTGAGGTAGCTGCCGCCCTCGGCGAGGAGCAGGATGTCGCGCTCGCCGTACGTCGGCTCGGAGGTCCCGTCACCGTCCTGGTCGACCCAGTCCCACGGCTGGAGCAGGATCGTGTGATCGGTGTAGACGGTGATGTCGTGGGCGTGGGTGAACTCGTCGCCGATCGGCGCGTTGAGGCGCTCGCGGACGGGCGAGTCCCGCCACATCGCGTGGGGGTTACCACGGAAGATGTTGACCGGCGCGGCGGGCTCCTCGCCTAGCAACGGGTTCACGTCGTAGATGCGCAGGCCCTCGTCGATCCGCCCGCCCGACGGTAGCCACAGCCGCCGCTCGTCGATGATGTCGCCGTAGTGGGCCTCGCCGTCGGTGGAACCCGTGAACCGGTGCAGCAGGACGGGGTTGGCCGCGTCGGTGACGTCGAGGAACTCCGTCTGCTGGGTTCCGGGGGCCCGTCCGGTCCCGTTGAGCGTGACGATGTGGCGGCCGTCGAGGAAGGCGGGCTCGGGAACCGCATCCGCCCGGAGGCCGGGGTCGCTCGTGCTCTGCGGCCCGGGCTTGTACTCGCCGATCTTGGTCGGACTCTCAGGATCCGAGACGTCGAAGATCGTCATCCCGAACCCGTACGCACCGACGTAGAGCCGGTCACCCTCCGCGGCGACGTGCCCGCCGGTAGACCCCGGGACGTTGGTGACGTGGCGCACGTTCTCGCTCGCCACCGGCGGACCCGTCATCGACGCGGGTGCTGCGGCGACGAGGCCTGCCGTCAGCGCGGCCCCGGCGAGTGAGGTCATGAGCTTGTTCACGACAGACTCCTGTGCGAGCGTCCCCGTGGACCGTTAGGAGACTTGTTCGACGGCGAGGGCCGTTCTCCTGCCGCCTTCGCGACGGATCCGCGCTAGCGGATGCCACCGCCGGTCAGGCGGAAGGTCCAGACGGAACGCAGGGACTCGACACCAGAGCACTTCTCACGTATCGGGCAAGACCCTACGAGGGACCAGGGCCGACGGTGTCACCGCAGACCGAGACGGCGGCTGCACGAGGGCCACGCACCCCAGCCCTGACGGTCCTGCAGCAGCTCCGCGCGATGGATCTGCTCCCACTTGGAGTTCTGGTGCGGGTAGCCGGGGCCGCCCACGCCCCTCCACGACGACAGCGAGAACTGCAGACCGCCGTAGTAGCCGTTGCCGGTGTTGATGTGCCAGTTGCCGCCGGACTCGCACCGGGCCAACCGCTCCCACGTCTCGATGGGGTGCTCGTAGGTGTAGGCGCAGTCCGGTGAGGAGTTCGGTGGGCACGGGGGCGGTGGCGGAGGCGGCCGCTGAGGTCGAGGCTCGCCCCGCACCGCAGCCTCGAGCTCCGACTGCACGTGCGACGAGACCGCAGCGGTCCCACCCACCAGGACACCGGCGAGGAGATCCCCGTCACGGATGAACGCATCGACGTCGTCCGAGAGGATCGCCTGAGGGACGAGCAGCAGCGGGGCGCTGCGGCGTGCGGCGAGGGCACCAGCCGCGAGCGCGTCGGGGAAGTCGCCGCCGGACACGAAGACGGCCTGTTCGCCGGAGATGGTGTCATCGGCCTGGCCGAACCCGGCCAGCGCCGCCTCGGCGACCTCGACAGCGGTCTCGTAGCGGTCGTCGCCGAACGCCCGGATCGTCGCGTAGCCCAGCCCTTGGATCTGCTCGACGACCGGGTCAGCGATCGCCGCGTCCCCACCGAGCACCACCACATGACTGGGAGCGAGCAGCGCCAGAGCGTCCGCCGTCGCGGAGGGCAGGTCGCCCTGTGCGGTCAGGAGCGTCGGTGCGGGACTGTCGAGCCCCGCGAGCGACGCGGCGGCCAGCGCGTCGGGCCAGGCGTCGCGCTGGTCCTTGCGCGCACCCAGCGCCAACGCCACCAAGGGGGCGCCGTCGGATCCGGCTGCCTGGAGCGCGATCGCGGCCGCGGTCTCGAAGCGGTCATCGCCGGCGACACGGGTGGTCTCGATCCCGAGGTCGCGGAGCCGGCGTTCGATCCTGGTCGGCACTGCCGCATCGCCGCCGAGGATCGTCACCTCGGTGGTGCCGAGGTCGGCGAGGATCGCTTCCACCGCTCCGGGGAGCCCGGTCGGTGGCGTCAGCAGGACCGGAGCTGCGGACCGTGCGGCGTAGGCGGCGGCAGCGATGGCATCGGGGTAGTCGAGACTCGTCGCGAGCAGCGCGTGCGGGGCGGTGTCCCAGCCGGTGCGCGCCACCTCCACGGCCGTGGCGACGCGGTCGGCACCGGCGACACGATCCACCTTCGAGGCGGCCGCGTCGGCACCCGTGGCGGGGATGACGATGAGGCCAGCGGTGACCGCGAGCACGAGCGCGAAGCGAGCGACACCCGAGGGAGCGAGAAGAGCACGAGCCGGGAGCAGGCTCCGGAGGGAACCGGCAGACGTCACGAGCGCGGACAGCAACAAGGGCAGGGGTCCTGGTCGGGGAGGGAGGGGAGCCATCGACCCGGGGACTGATCGGGTGCCGGTGGCGACCTGATGGCCCGGGGAGGCGCGGAGACGATGACGCTTGCACCAGCAAGCAGCAACCCGCGTGCGGGCGTCGCACGAGAACCGACGCCGAGGTCAAGCACCGTCCGTTCGTCCCGAGAACGGCGCAGACGGCCCCGGAACGCGCGAACGGAGGCAGCGGCCAGCCTGTCCGAACGGGCACCGCGGTCCCGACGTCAGCGGCTCCCTGTGCTTGCGCTGAGCGCACACCCGCTTCCACGGCCAGCACGCCGCAGCACCCGGCGTCGGCTTCGGGCAGGCTGGGTCACCCCCGGCGAAGGACGAGCGATCGACGAGCGGTTCGAGGTGCTCCTCGGCGCGGACGACCCCTGGGTCACCTACACCGCCGCGCCCCGAACCCCACCGCCGGACCGGCCGTGGGTGCTCGCCAACTTCGTCGCCGGTCTCGACGGATCGATCGCGGTCGACGGACGTGCCGCTCCGCTGAGCTCGCCCACCGACCGGGCCGTCTTCCGGCTGCTCCGTGCCCTCGCCGACGTGGTCCTGGTCGGGGCGGGGACCGCGCGGACCGAGGGCTACGGGCCGGTGCGGCTCGACGACCGCGGGAGCGCGCTCCGCGGCGAGCGACCACCGCCGGTCCTCGCCATCGTCACCAACCGGCTGGAGCTGGACTTCGGAGCGCCGCTGTTCCACGCCGATGTCCGCATCACCGTCGTGACCCGCACCGACGCCGATCCCTCGAGGCTGGAGCGCGCCCACGAGGTCGCCGACGTGGTGACGGCGGGGACCGGGGCGGTGGACCTCGCCGGGGCGCTGCGTCAGCTCCGCGCGCGCGGGGACGAGACCGTGACGTGTGAGGGTGGGCCCCGACTGCTGCGCGACCTGCTCACGGCCCACCTGCTCGACGAGCTGTGCCTCACCATCTCACCCATGGTGGGTGGGGACCCGGTGCGCCTCCTGCCCGACGAGCCCAAGGCCCCGATCCGGCGCTTCGCCCTGGACAGCGTCGTCCGTGCCGGTGACGAGCTGCTGATGCGGTACCTCGTGCGCCGGGACGAGCAAGCGTGAGGAGCGAGCGTGTCCACGGAGGCTGAGCTCGCCACGCTGCTGTCGCGGCTCGATCACGCCATGGTGATCGTGACGACCGCCGCCGACGGGGAACGAGCCGGCTGCCTGGTCGGGTTCCACACCCAGGCCAGCATCGATCCCCTGCGCTACCTCGTGCTCCTCTCGGTCGCGAACGCCACCTACCGGGTGGCGCTCCAGGCGGACCACCTCGCCGTCCACGTCCTCGACGAACGCGACCGCGGCCTCGCCGAGCTGTTCGGGAGCGAAACCGGCGATGACGTGGACAAGTTCGCGCAGGTCCCGTGGACCGCAGGTCCGGGCGGGGTCCCGCTGCTCGAGGTCGCCAACCGCTTCGTCGGCCGCATCGTCGATCGCTCCGACGCCGGTGACCACGTCGTGTTCCTCATCGAGCCGGTGGTGGCCGCGACGTCGGACTCGCTGACGCAGCTGTCGGCGCTGAGCATGCGGGACCTCGAGCCCGGTCACGAACCCTGACGCAGCGGTAGCGTCCCGACGCAGCGCATCCGACGAGACGGCAGCCACGTTGGACCTCGAGTTCGTCCGTGACCAGTTCCCGGCGTTCGCACGCACGGACGGGGCGTTCTTCGAGAACGCCGGTGGATCGTTCCCGTGCCGCCAGGCGATCGACCTGCTCACGCGCTACTACGAGGACACCAAGGTCCAACCCAACCATCCGTACCCGCTCGCGCAGCGAGCCGGCGAGGCGATGGGCGCCGGCTCGGCGCGACTGGCGGCGTGGCTCGGCGTCGCCGTCGAGGACGTCCACGTCGGACCCTCGACCTCGCAGAACACCTACGTGCTCGCACACGCCTTCGCGGAGGTCCTCGATGACGACGCCGCGGTCGTGGTCACCCAACAGGACCACGAGGCCAACTCCGGTCCGTGGCGGCGCCTGGCCGAACGGGGCGTGGAGGTGCGCGAGTGGGAGGTCGAGCCCGGTAGTGGGGCCCTCGAGGTGGAGCGGCTGACCGAGCTGCTCGACGAGCGGGTCGCCGTCGTCGCCTTCCCGCACGTGTCGAACATCCTCGGTCAGCGCAACGACGTCGCGACGATCTGTGAGCGCGTGCACGACGTCGGAGCTGTCGCGGTCGTGGACGGGGTGGCGGCGGCGCCGCACGGGCTCCCGGACGTCGCCGCGCTCGGAGCCGACGTGTACCTGTTCTCCACGTACAAGACCTACGGACCGCACCAGGGCGTGATGGTCACGGGACGGCACCTCGTCGAACGGCTACCGAACCAGGGCCACTTCTTCAACGCCGACCAGATCGGCAAGCGGCTCGTACCTGCGGGTCCCGACCACGCCCAGATCGCCGCGCTCGCAGGCATCGCCGACTACCTCGAGCTGCTCCACCAGCACCACTTCGGCGACGACGGAGGTGGCGGCAGGGCGGATCCGCGGACGCGGACGACGCGCATCACCGAGCTGTGGCACGACCACGAGCAACAGCTCCTCGAGCCGCTGCTCGCGTTCCTCCGAGACCGCGACGACGTGCGCATCGTGGGATCCACGGACGCCGCCGGGCGCGTGCCGACGGTGTCCATCGATACCGCGCACGGAGGCGTCGAGTTGGCGACGGCGCTCGCACGGCACGGGGTGTGGTGCGGCGGCGGGCACTTCTACGCCTACCGGCTGGTCGAGGCGGTGGGGGTCGATCCCGCGAAGGGCCTCACCCGCTTCAGCTTCGTGCACAACACCTCAGCCGACGAGGTGGAGCGCCTCATCGGGGCGCTGGAGCGGACCCTCTGATCCGACGCAGGAACCGGGGGACCAAGCGTCGAACCTCTCCGCTGACCCAGGAGGCCCCCGTGATCCGTAACCGCATGCTCGCCGCCGCAGTCGCGGTCGTGGCGTTCGCGAGTGTCGCCGCGGACCACGAACTGCCCGCACGCGACGAGTACGTGCCGGAGTTCGTGGAGCAGGAGGCGTGGTTCCACGCGCACACCCTGCCGATCGGCAACCTCGACGCGCGCGAGGGCAACTACGTGCAGTGGGACGACCAGGCGCCGACGGGCGAGGTCAGCGCGGTCTACGTCGGCGACAACCTCGGGTGGATCGCGACCAACCCCTCGGGCGGCAACACCCACGACCCGCAGCACTTCTTCACCGCGGAGGGCACGTTCACCGGCGATCTCGAGAGCTTGTCGTTCGACATGTACCTGCACGGCTGGGCGCAATCCACGATCGGGTGCGACATGAGCATCTCGGTGGAGCTGCTGGTCGACGACCTCGTGGTGCTCTCGCAGGACTTCACCGGGTCCAACGGCGTCTACTACAACGTGGTCGACGACGACACCGTCGTGGCCAGGTTCGCTCTCACCAACCTGTGGAAGGTCAACGAGCTGTACGACCTCCCCTACGGCCCCGACGTCGAGCACCCCGTCTACGTCAACCTCCAGAACTTCTACCTCTGCAACGAGTACCAGTGGCGCTACGACGGCGTCGAGGATCCCAGCCGAATCACCGCCAACGTGCCCAACCCGGCCGGCAAGGGTTACTTCCCGATCGACGTGCTGAACCCGCCGCCCCCGGTCGAGGGAGAGGCCGCCTGACGAGGGTCACCCTCGAGCCACGCGTCGAGAGCGGCACGGGAACCGTGCGGCGGATGGCGTACCATCCTCGACTCCGCCGGAGTAGCTCAGTCGGTAGAGCAACGCTCTCGTAAAGCGTAGGTCAGGGGTTCGAATCCCCTCTCCGGCTCCACCTCCTCGCCACGCCAGCCCTCCAGACAGGCTCAGACCTCGAACAGCGGCAGCGCGACGCGCATCAGGAGGCGCTCGAGCTGCAGGACCGGGTTGCCGTTGTTCTGCAGCGCCTCACGGCACTCCGAGATCGCGGCGAGCCCGCCGAGCAGCACCTCGGAGGGGATGCGTGCCGCGTCGCGGCGCACGTCGTCGACGACATCGAGGTTGACGAGAGCGGCCTCGGCACCGCCGCCGGAGATGCTCAGCACGTCCCGTAGGTACGAGCCGAACTCGTCGAGGAGCGACAGCAGCGCCCCGTTGCGCTCCTCACGCTCGAGACGCTTGTGGCGTCGCTCGAGCCGCTTCTTGAACCCCGGCGGCCACTCGACCCGTCGCTCGTCGCGACGGAAACGCCCCTCGAGTTCGATGAACTCCTGCTCGTTGTCGGCGCGCTGGACCTCGACACGGGCCTGCGCCCAGGCGTCCAGATCGCGTGCGAGGGGAACCACGATCGCGGGACCCTCCGCCGCCAACCGGCCGAGGATGGCGAGGTGCCGGCGACGCGCCGAGGCGGCGCTCAGCCGCTCGGCGAGCTCGGCCAGGGTGTCCTCGTCGCTGCCCTTGCCACCCTGCGCGCGCCGGTGAGCGACGGTGTCGGCGACGTCGGCATCGGTGAGCTGGCGCAGGCGCTCGGGGGAGCCGGTCGCCGCCCGTGCGGTCGCCTGGGCGTGCTCGGCACCCAGCGCCGCCGCGGCCGCCTCGAGCCGGTCGATGCTCCAGGGCCGGAAGTCGACCCGGCGGCAGCGCGAGACGACGGTCTCGAGCAGCAGCGACTCGTCCTCGACATCGAGGATCCAGACGACCGACGCGGGGGGCTCCTCGAGCACCTTGAGGAAGGCGTTCTGCGTGGCCTCGTTCATGCGGTCCGCCGCGACGATGTGCAGGATCTTGGTACGCCCGACCAGCGACGTCCTCGTCGCGGCCGGCACCCACTGGGTCCGCACCGACTCGACGAGGTGGAAGCGCCCCTCCGGCGCGAAGGCCACGACCGCGGGGTGCTGACCGCTCGCGATCAGCCGACACGCGTGGCACGCCCCGCACCCCTGACCCTCGATGGGCGCGTCGCAGTTGAGCGCAGCAGCGAGGGCGCGCACCGCCTCGCGCTGTCCCACGCTCGGGGGGCCGACGAACAGCCACGCGTGTGCGACCTCAGCGCGGGTGACGGCGTCGCGGACGACGTCGGTCGCGACCTGCCCGGCGCTCGCCCAGGTGACCTCCGCGGTGGCGAGCACGCTCACGTCGCGGCCCTGTGGCCTTCGGCGGGTGGCTCGTCCGAGCCTTCCGCGACCGGGACCCGGTCCGCAGGGGCGTCCGAGGAGGGGGCGTCCGGGTCCTCGTCCTCGGCTGCGACGAGTTCCAGCACCAGCTCGCGGATCTCGGCCGCCAGGTCCTCGACCGGCCGCCCGGCGTCGAGGACGAGGTAGCGGTCCTCGTGGGCGGTGGCGCGACGACGGTAGGCCTCGTTGACGTGGCGGTGGAAGGCGAGGCCGGCGGCCTCGAGCCGGTCCGCGTCGGCCGGTTCGAGGCCGGTCAGCGGGGGCGTGGCAGAGCTCCGAGCACGGTGCAGGCCCTCGACGGCGTCGACGTCCAGCAGGACGACCAGATCGGGCAGGAGCCCGTCGGTCGCCCACCGGTTGAGCTCCTCGACCACCTCCTCGCCGAGTCCGCGACCGGCGCCCTGGTAGACGATGGAGGAATCGACGAAGCGATCGCTCAGCACGATCATGCCCTTGTCGAGGGCGGGGCGGATGACGCGGTGAGCGTGCTGGGCCCGTGCCGTGGCGTACAGCAGCGCCTCGGTCCGGTCGTGCATGTCGTGGTGCTCGGGGTGCAGGACCAGTTCGCGCAGCTGCTCTCCGATCTCGGTGCCGCCCGGTTCACGGGTCACGAGCACGTCCAGACCCTCGCGCTCGAGTGCCCGCTGGAGCAGACGCAGCTGGGTGGACTTGCCCGATCCCTCTCCCCCTTCGAACACGATGAACCAGCCCTGATCGGCCGCCCGATCGGTGCCACGGCCGAGCGTGAGCCCGGAAGACCGGGTCAACACCGAGTGGATCTGGCTGCCGCTCCAGACCGCACCGGCCAGCGCGATGATCCCGCCGACGATCAGGGTGATGCGCGTACCGCCGAGCGCGTAGTCGTAGAAGCCGTCCCGGCCCGCTGCCTCGATGCCGATGAAGCCGGCGAGTAGCGGCGCCACGACGGTGCTGATGAACAGGGCGGCTCGGACACCCGTGTTGAAGCTCGCGAAGGTGCGGCCGCGGACCTCGTCGCTGGCCCCCTCCTGCAGGAGGGTGTAGCCGGTCACGAACGCGACGCCCGCACCCACGCCCATGATGAACGCGGGGATCGTGGCGAGGTCGAGCCGAGGCATCAGTGCCAGCACGATGAGACCGACGCCGCCCGTGGCGATACCGGGAGCGAACAGCCGTTCCTTGTCGAGTCGACGGGTCAACACCCCGGACCCGGACAGACCGACGAACAGGCCGATGCCGACCGCCGCGACGAGCACACCGAAGCCGCTGTCGCCCGCGTTGACGACCGTCGCGAACAGCTTCCCGACCGCGATGACGATCCCGGCTCCGAGGAAAGCGCCCATCACGCCGACCACGAGCGCCCGCACCATCGGTTGGGTCGCGATGAACCGGAACCCCTGCTTCAGCTCGATCCACGCTCCGGGTGTCTCCGCGCCACCGGTGTGTGCGCGACCGTTGCGCGGCACGTCGATCCCCGCGACGACGAGGGCGGAGAAGAAGAACGTCGCCGCGTTCACCCAGATCGCCAACGTCACGGGGCGGTCCGCGAGCACCGCGATCCCCGACAGCGCCGTCGTGGAGAGGCCGGTGAAGAGCGCGACGAGCACGCCTCCGAGGGGCAGCGTGCCGTAGGTCACGGTCAGCGAGAGCTGGTTCGCCTGGACGAGCCGCGAGCGCGCGACCAGGTTGGGCAGGGTGGCGTCCTTGGCCGGCGCGAACAGCATCGCGAGCAGCTCGACGACGAGGGTGGCCACGAACAGCTGGAAGTAGTCCTGCACGAACGGGATGACCGCCATCACCGCCCCGCGCCCGATGTCGGCCGCGATCATCGTGCGCTTGCGGTCCCAGCGGTCGGCGTAGACCCCGGCGACGGGACCGAACACCAGCGTGGGGAGCAGCCTGGCGACCATCACGCCGGAGAGGCCGAAGGCCGCCCGGCTCCCCCCACCGAGGATGTTCTCGGTCAGGGCGAGGATCGCGAACAGCCCGATCCAGTCACCCAGGCTCGACGTCGCCATGGCGATGAACAGCCGTCGGAACGCACGGTTGGCGAACAGCGACCGGTAGATGTCCGACTGCAGCGGCAGCTCCGCACCCGGCTCGCCGCGTGCGTCGGCCGGAGGGAGAGACGGGAGGTCGGAGCCCACCGCCCGAGCGTACCGGGGGCCACCCCGCCCGCTCGCGCAGGTCAGTCCTTCTCCTCGGCTGACCTCTTCTTCGTCGCCTTCTTCTTCGTCGCCTTCTTCTTCTTGGCCGCCTTCTTCTTGCTCGGACGCTTCTTGGGCGGCTCACCCTCGCTGTCGAAGCTCATCGCGATGGGCTCGTAGGGCTCCGGCCACCCCGCGATGGGCTCGCCACCGACCGCGGGATCGAACTCCTCGACACCGGGGACGACCTCGATCGTGTGCACCGACGGTGGGTCCCAGTCGGCCAGCTCGTAGCGGTGCTCGATGGTCGGGTTGGCGCAGATGGCCAGTGGCACCTTGCGGTTCTTGGGGGGCTGACGCATCGGGGCGCCGCAGGTCGGGCAGGGGTTGGCGATGGGCACCGACCAGATGGCGAACTGATCGTCGGGGTAGCCGGCGGAGCCGAGGAAGGGCTTGCCGTACCGGCTCGTGCGCAGCTCCATGAAGCTGGTCCCATCGGTGGGCGAGATGAAGGGCTTCCACTCGTCGCCGTCGAGGTACACCGCCCGCTGGGAGAGGTTGCGGATCCCCTTGCACTTGGGGTAGTCGACGCAGCCGTAGAACCGACCGTAGCGGCCCGACTTGAGCAGCATCGGCTGGCCGCACTCGGGGCAGCGGACGCGCTCGTCGGGCTCGGGCTCGGGCTCCGGCTCGCCGACCTCACCACTCTCGTCGATCGGGCGCGTCCCGTCGCAGTCGGGCCAACGGCTGCACGAGGCGAACCACTGCTTGGACTTGCCACTGAAGACCTTGTCCATCGTCGCCCCGCATACCGGGCACTCGATGTGCTCGGGCAGGGGGAAGCGGGGCCGTTCCGGCTTGCGCTCGTCGACCCACGTGTCGACCTCCTCGAGGAACCGCGTGACGGTGTGGCACCACGCCTCGTCACCTGCCGCGATCTCGTCGAGCGTCTCCTCCATCCGCGCCGTGAAGTTGATGTCGACGATCTCGCCGAAGTGCACTTTGAGGAACGACACCACGACCTCGCCCAGGGGCGTCGGCGTGAAGCGACGACCGTCCATCGTCACGTACTCGCGGTCCCGGAGCGTCTGGATGATGGACGCGTAGGTGGACGGCCGCCCGATGCCGTCGGCCTCGAGCTCCTTGACCAGGCTCGCCTCGGTGAAGCGGGGCGGCGGCGTGGTGAAGTGCTGCTCCGCGGTCACCTCGTCCAGTTCCAGTGCCTGGCCCTCTTCGATCTCGGGCAACCGGTCCGAGCTCTCCTCCGCGACGGCGTCCTCGTCGCGACCCTCCTCGTACACGCGGATGAACCCGTCGAACTTCAGCACCTGCCCGGTCACGCGCCACAGGAGCTCGGTGCCATCGGTCTCGGTCCCGACGACGTCGGCCGACACGCGGTCGAAGACGGCCGGCGCCATCTGGGTGGCCACCGTGCGCTTCCAGATCAGGTCGTAGAGCCGGTACTGGTCGTCGGACAGGTTGGGGCGCACCGCCTCGGGCTCGCGGCGTGCGGACGTGGGGCGGATGGCCTCGTGCGCCTCCTGTGCGCGCTGTTGCTTCGTCTTGAAACGGCGCCACTTCGAGACCGTGTAGCGGTCGCCGTACTTCTCGGCGACCAGCGCGTTGATCTCCCCCAGCGCGGTGTCGCTGAGGTTGAGCGAGTCGGTGCGCATGTAGGTGATCAGCCCGGTCTGGCCCTCGGCACCGAGCGCCACCCCCTCGTAGAGCTGCTGGGCGACCCGCATCGTCCGTGCCGCCGAGAAGCCGAGCTTGCGTGCCGCGTCCTGCTGCAGCGTCGAGGTCGTGAACGGCGGCGAGGGGTTGCGCTTCGCCTCCGACCGACGCACCTGACGGACCTGGTAGGTCAACGCCTCGCTGCGCCGCTTCAGCTTGCTCGCGGTCTCCTCGTCCCCGATGACCAGCAGCTTGGCGAGCGCCTCGTCGTCGGCCTCCTTCTTGTCGAGGTCCCTCGGCGTGGCGACGCGGCGATCGCCCACCGTATGCAGCGACGCCCCGATGCTCGCCCGACCTCCCTCCGGTTCGAAGTCGCCGTGGATCGACCAGTACTCGCGCGGCACGAAGGCCCGGATCTCGTCCTCACGGTCCACGATGAGTCGCAGCGCTACGGACTGCACCCGCCCCGCGCTGATCCCCGCCGACACCGTGCGCCACAGCACCGGCGAGAGGCGGTACCCGACGATGCGGTCGACGGCCCGCCGTGCCTGCTGCGCGTCGATGAGCGCGAGGTTGAGCTGGCGCGGCTGCTCGAACGCGGCCTGGATCGCGCCCTGGGTGATCTCGTCGAAGGTGACCCGGTTCTGCTCCTCCGGGTCGAGCCCGAGCAGCTCGGCGACGTGCCACGCGATCGCCTCGCCCTCACGGTCGAGGTCGGGAGCGAGCCAGACGCGGTCGGCTTCCTTGGCGGCCTTCCGCAGCGCGGCGACATGCTTGGCCGAGCGCCCCGGTACCTCGTAGGTCAGCTCGCAGCCGCCGCCATCCTGGACCTGGACCGCGAAGTCCGACTTGGGCAGATCACGGACGTGACCGAACGAAGCCAGGACCTTGAACCCGCTACCGAGGTAGCGCTCGATGGTCTTGGCCTTCGTTGGCGACTCGACGACGACGAGGTCGGCCACGGCGGCGCGGCCCTCCCTTGGGCTCGGCAGGAGGCGGGAAGGTGCGGGGCCGCCCATGCCCCTGTCAACCACGTGTCCCCTGAGTGCCCGCCGCGAGGTCCCGTAGGGACCTCGACGTTCGTCCCCATCCGAGCGCCCCTCGCACGACGCCGCGGCCGTCCCCCCGTCCGCTCCCTTGGCCCTCCTCGGGGTCACCGGTAGGCTCCGCCGCCGACGACGGCCACTCGCTCCGCCGCGCCGCTTCGACATCCACCTCGCCGCGCAACCGGCCGCTGCCCGCTGCCTGACACCGGAGGCTCCACCAGTGACCGCCATCCCGTACCTCGCGGCTGCCGCCGCCATCGCCGGCTTGCTCCTGGCCGTCTACTTCAGCCGCGTCGTGCATCGAGCGGACGAGGGAACCGAGGCGATGCGCGAGATCGCTGCCGCGATCCGAGAGGGCGCGGTCACCTTCCTGCGGCGTGAGTACCGCTGGGTGGCGGTGTTCGTAGCGATCATGGCGGTGGTCATCTTCGTCGTGCTCGACTACGGCCGCCCCTGGGGCGCGATCGCGTACGTGCTCGGGGCCATCTTCTCAGCGACCGCGGGTGTAGTCGGCATGCGCATCGCCACTGCCGCCAACGTGCGAACCGCCAACGCGGCCCGCGACGGCGCCGCCAAGGCGCTGCCGCTCGCGTTCCGCGGCGGTGCCGTGATGGGCTTCACCGTCGCCGGCCTCGGCCTGCTGGGCCTGTCGCTCGCCTACATCGTCTTCGTGGACGTCCTCGCGGTGGACGATGCCTTCTCCGTGGTTGCGACGTTCGGACTGGGCGCGTCGTCGATCGCGCTGTTCGCCCGCATCGGTGGCGGCATCTACACGAAGGCCGCGGACGTCGGCGCCGACCTCGTCGGGAAGGTCGAGGCCGGGATCCCCGAGGACGACCCGCGCAACCCGGCGACGATCGCGGACAACGTCGGCGACAACGTCGGCGATGTCGCGGGCATGGGCGCCGACCTGTTCGAGTCCTACGCCGGCGCGATCGTGGCTCCGATCATCCTCGCGGCGCTGCTGTTCGGCGGTTTCACCACGGGCAGCAGCGGCCCGATCGTCGACTTCGCCGACGGGTCGGTGCTCCAGGCGACCTTCCTCTACCCCCTCCTGGTGGCCGCCCTCGGCATGGTGGCCTCCATCATCGGGGCGCTGCTGGTGCGCGGGCGCAAGGGCAAGAGCCTGGCGGCCCAGCTGCACTTCGGGACGAACCTGGCGATGTTCCTCACGGCCATCGCGGCGATCGTCGGCGCGTTCTGGGTCTTCGGTGACGTGCCCGAGATCGACCAGCCGCTGCTGCTCGGCCTGGTGATCGTGGTCGGTCTCTTCGCGGGGTACGCGATCGGCTTCACCTCCGAGTACTACACGTCTGACCACTACGAGCCGGTGAAGAGACTTGCCGGACAGTCCGAGACGGGCCCCGCGACGGTCATCATCGCCGGCATCGCCGAGGGCATGCTCTCGACGGTCGCCTCGGTGCTGCTCATCGTCGGCGCCATCGGTGGCTCCTACGCCCTCGGCGAGGCCGCGTTCGCGATCGACAACGGTGGCCTCTACGCCGCTGCGCTGGCTGCCATCGGGATGCTCGCCACGACCGGAGCGGTCGTCGCCGTGGATGCCTACGGCCCCATCTCCGACAACGCCGGCGGCATCGCCGAGATGGCGCACCTGCCCCCTGAGGTCCGCGAGGTCACCGACTCACTCGACTCCCTCGGCAACACCACCGCGGCCGTGGCCAAGGGCTTCGCCATCGGTTCCGCGGCGCTCACCGCGCTCGCGCTGTTCCGCTCGTACACCGCGGCGGTCAGCGAGGGCACCGCACCTCTGGTCATCGACCTCACGTCCGTCGCGGTCGTGATCGGGCTGTTCGTCGGCTCCATGTCGACCTTCGCGTTCGCCGCGCTCACCATGAAGTCGGTGGGGCGCGCAGCGCAGGCGATGATCGTCGAGGTCCGTCGCCAGTTCGCCGAGATCCCCGGACTGCGCGAAGGCAAGCCTGGCGTGAAGCCCGACGCGGCTCGCTGTGTGGCCATCTCCACCGACGCCGCCCTGCGGGAGATGATCGTCCCCGGCGCGCTGGCCGTGGTCCTCCCGCTGGCGGTCGGGTTCTTCTCCGTCGAGGCGCTGGGCGGCCTGCTGGCCGGCGCGCTCGCCACCGGCTTCCTGCTCGCGATCTTCATGGCCAACGCGGGCGGGGCGTGGGACAACGCCAAGAAGTTCATCGAGGCCGGCAACCTCGGCGGCAAGGGCTCGGACAACCACAAGGCCGCCGTCACCGGCGACACCGTCGGTGACCCGTTCAAGGACACCTCCGGACCCGCGATGAACATCCTCATCAAGGTCATGACGATCGTCAGCCTGGTCTTCGCCCCTGCCTTCCTCTGATCATCTACTCCGAACGGCCGCTCAACTCACCCACCTGAACGGCCGACACCGTAGGTAGTAGTGATCCCTACGTCGGTCGGAGGTGACAGGTGGGGAGTAGTCCCGACATCTTCGATCCCGATCGCGGGTGGGACAGCGACGTCGGCGATCTTCGCGTCTACGCGCCGCAGGATGACGTCGGCACCGCGTTCCTGATCGGCCAGCGGGTCGCCCTCGAGAAGCTCCGCGACGCGATCGACGCGGTCCTGGCGGGTGCTGGCGCGGTGGGGTTCCAGGCCGAGCACGGCAACGGCGAGCACCAACTCGTCGTCGTGGCCGAGAGCGACGCCACGATGCTGTTGCGACCCGCCGACTACGAGGCGGCCCGTCGCCACTCGACCGGTCAGAAGCCGCACCGCGGACTCTCCCCGTGGGACCTGCCGCACGTCGCGGACACGGTCGATGCCTGGACCCGCGAAGCGGTCGTGCGCGCCCTATCCGGCTTGCAGCGGGTGACCTGACGCCAGCGGTAGCCTCCTGATGCCTACCGGGAGCGCACGGTGTGGTCAGTCCGGCGGACATCGTCACCCAGGTCTCCCGCCTCACGTCGCGTCACCGCCTCCTCGCCGCTGGCGCCGCGGCGACCGAGAACGACCAACTCGTCGCCCTGCTGGACGCGAGTCGAGCACTCGATGCCGCCAACATCCCGCATGCGCTCATCGGCGGGATCGCTGTTGGCATCCGCAGCGGACTCCCCCGCGCGACGGTGGACGTCGCCCTCGCGGTGCGGACCACGAACGTCGACGAGCTCGTGTTCACCATGACCGCCGCGGGCTTCAGCCACCGGGGCAACGCACGAACACAGCATCAACTTCCGTCACGACAACGGAGAACCGGTCCAGCTCGCGCTCGATCCGAGCTTCGACCCCCTCATCGACCGGGCCGAGGGGATCGAGATCGGAGGCCACGCGGTTCGGGTCGTCACCCGCGAGGATCTCATCGCCATGAAGGAGCCATCAGCTCACGCGCCGGGCCAACGCCGAAGCAACGCTCTCCGCGACCTGGCCGACGTCGAGTTGCTCCGGGGCGACGTACCGGAGGAGGACGAGGGCTGGTGACCGTCCCCCGGTGCGAGCCGAGTTCGTGTCGGTCAGGAAGCCAGGCGTCCCAGGGCGACCACCCAAGGGCGGCGACGGTCGTGGATGGGATCGGGGCGCAGCTCGACGGTGAGATCCTCCACGCCGTGGGACGCGAGCAACTTGCCGACCTCCTCCGGCGTCGCACGTGAGCGGAAGACCGTCGCCTCGAGGAGCTCGTCCTGCTCCTCTTCGAGGTCGGACTCGCCCACCAGACAGGAGAAGTAGACCGGGCCCGAGGACAGGTAGCGCATCAGCGAGGTGAACACCGCCTCCCAGTCTCCGCGCGGCAGGTGGTCGAAGGCCGCGGACATCCACAGGCCCTCGAAGGCGCCCTCCTGGAAGGGCAGGTCGTCGTAAGCCGCCCGGACCAGTCCCAGCCGTGGCAGCAGCATGCGGGCCTCCGAGAGCGCCCCGAAGGACAGGTCGACCCCGATCGGGTGCAGGCCCGCATCGCTCAGCGCCCGCAGGTCCGTGGCCGGACCGCAGCCGAGGTCGAGCACACGGGCTCCCTCGCGGACGAAGCTGGCGAAGCGCCGGACGTCGGCGAGCGGACGGCGGCGACGCAGCGCCTCCTGGTACGCGCGGGCGCCGCGGTCGTACGCGGTGATGCTCCGCAGCGTGCGCGGATCCAACCGCTCGGCAACGGGTGACTTCTCCATCGCCCTGAGCGTAGTGGGCGATCACGATGTCCCGTGTCGGTGTGCGTGCGGTCCGCCGCGCGGGGCGCGCACGTTCCACAACTTCTCGGTCGAGGTGCTTGACAAGCGAATACATGTTCGGTACGATAGTTCTATCGCGGCTGGGAGACTGCAACCGGGATGGCAAGCACCGACACGATGCGGGCCTACGGGCCTGACTCCGACACCGCCACACCGGTGCCCGACTTCGCCCGTGCCCTCGCCGCCATCGATGCGCTGGCCGCGACCGACCCGCTGCTGGTCCACCCCGACGAGCTCCCGGCCGGGCTGAAGCAGATCCAGGCCCTGTCCAACAAGCTGGGCACCGTGCGGGCGCGCTGGATCGCCGCGACCGAGACCCGCAACTCCAACGGGGCCGAGCGCCACAGCAAGTGGCTCAGCGGTCAGCTCGGTGTCGACGGGGACGTCGCGGCCAAGGACGCCACCGTCGCCAACACCGTCGAGACCCACCAACCCGTGGCGAGGGCGGCGGAGGCGGGCGAGATCTCCCCCGACCACGTCCGCGTCATCGGCCGCGCCGCGGGCACCGTCGAGGACGAGCAGGCCGACGCGCTGGTCGACGAGTTGGTCGCCTACGCCCGCACCCACACCCCCGAGCAGACCGCCCTCGCTCATCGTCCCAACCTTCGCAGTGGCGACGGGCTTT
>JAHWKY010000044.1 GCA_019347575.1 Actinomycetota bacterium
CCCCTCTAGGGGGGAGGTATGACCGACCCGCTCGACCTGACGACGATCCGCGAGCGGATCGCGGCCTATACCCCCGACGACGGACTGGCGGAGCACGCCGAGTGGGTCGCTGCCACGGCGCTGATCCTGCACGAGGCCGAGGAGGGCGTGCCGGAGATCCTGTTCATGGAACGGACGGAGCGCCCCGGGGACCGCTGGTCGGGGCAGATGGCGCTCCCCGGTGGGCGACGCGAACCCATCGACTCCGATCTCGACGCCACGGCACGTCGCGAGACGCTCGAGGAGGTCGGCATCGCGCTCGGGCCGGCAGTGGGCCGCCTCGACGACCTGCTCGGCCGCTCCGGAACGGCCGTGGTCGCGACCTACGTCTACGCCGTCGATCAGCGTCCCGAACTGCGCCCCGATCCGCGTGAGGTCGCCACCACGGTGTGGATCCCCGTCCCCCACCTGCTCGACGCGGCGTCGGTCGTGGACCACCGCTACATGGGGATGGGACCGTTCCCGGGGGTGCTGTTCGACCGCTACACCGTGTGGGGCCTGACGCTGCGCACCCTGCAGAACTTCTTCTCGGCGCTGCAGCTGCCACCGCCCCCGTGGAGCGCGTAACCGTCAGCCGCGGACGCGCACGACTTTGTCGACCGCCTTGCCGAAGCGGCGCTCGCGACGCTGGTACTCGCGCACCGCCTTCTCGAGCTCGAGCCGGTTGAAGTCGGGCCACAGCGTCTCGGTGAAGATCAGCTCGGCGTAGGCCGCCTGCCACAGCAGGAAGTTGCTGAGGCGTTGTTCCCCCGATGTGCGGATGAGCAGATCCACCGCAGGCATCTCGGGTTCGTACAGACGCGCCGCGAAGGCGCGATCGTCGATGCGCTTCACCTCGCCGGCAGCGTGGTCGCGGGCGAGCTGTCGGGCCGCGTCGACGAGCTCCGCGTGACCTCCGTAGTTGAACGCGACGTAGAGCGTCATGCGCGTGTTGTCGGCGGTGAGCGCCTCGGTGTCCTCCATCATCCTGACGAGCCGCTTCGGGACGGGCCGTCGGCGCCGACCGACGAACCGAACGCGCACGTCGCGGTCGTCGAGCTCGGTGGCGCGTCGCCGCAGCAACGACTCGTTGAAGTTCATCAGGAACTTCACCTCGGAGGCGGGGCGTTTCCAGTTCTCGGTGGAGAACGCGAACACGGTCAGCGCCCCGATCCCCAGCTCCAGCGCACCTTCGACCGTGTCGAACAGCGCCTCCTCCCCCGCCTCGTGCCCCGCGTTGCGCGACAGCCCGCGCTGGTTCGCCCAGCGTCCGTTGCCGTCCATGATGATCGCGACGTGGTCGGGGATGGCCTCGGGGTCCAGAGGGATGACCGAGCTCACACGCGCCTCTCGTTCGGTCACCCGAGCCTACTGCCGCCTCGCCCACCTCCCCGCCCCGCCGGTCAACCGCCCGCTATCCCGAACTTGGATACCTGGGCACGTCTGACTGCATCCAAGTATTCAAGTTCCGGGCGGAGCCGATGGTGGGTCAGCGCGGCACGAGCGGGTAGCTCTTGAGCTGACGGTCGAAGTGGTGCTCGACGTAGGCGCGCACGAACGCGGCCGCGGTCCGGCGCGCGCCGAGCTGCTCGGCTGCCGCGGGCAGCGCGGCCCACTCGTTGGACGCCAGCAACCGCACCACCTCGATGGTCGTGGCGTCGAGCGCCTTGGTCCCCGGCGGGGCGCAGTCGGCACACAGCATCCCGCCACGGGAGACGTGCAGGAACGGGTGGGGGCCGGGGGCGCGGCACTGCGAGCACGCGTCGGTGAACAGGTGGAACCCCGACGCGCTCGCGAGCCGCAGCAGGAACGCGTCGAGGAAGATCGCCGGGTACGGGGGTTGTGCAGCCAGCGCCTGCAACCCCGCGCGCAGCAGCAGGAAGACCCGGTGGTTGCGTTCACCCTCCTGGGCGACGCGGTCGACCGCCTCGGCCATGGTCGCGGCCGCCGCGGACAGGGCGTAGTCCTCTCGCACCTGTGCGAACGGCTCGATCAGTTCAGCCTGGGTGACGACGTCGAGGTTGCGGCCCTCGTACAGCTGCAGGTCGACGTGGCTGTAGGACTCGAGCCGCCCACCGAAGCGTGAACCGGGGCGCCGGACCCCCTTGGCGACCGCACGCACGATGCCGCGACCCTGCGTCAGCAGGTTCAGGATGCGGTCGGTCTCGCCCAGCTTGTAGGTCCGCAGGACGATGCCCTGATCACGGTAGACCCCCATCCTCCGAAGGTACCCCCCACCCCGCCCACCACCCGCGACCCACGCCACGACCACGACCGAGGCTGGCTGCGGCATCGCGTAGGCGGAACTTGACCTCAGAGGTACAGGATCACCTACACGGATGCGGTGGCGGGTCAGAGGAGGGGCCAGGGGAAGGGACGGGGGCCGGCGGGGTCGGGGAGGGCATCGAGCCGGATCACGGCCTCGGCACGGCGACGCAGGGCGTCGATCTCGAGGGGGTCGAGGAGCCCGGCGCGGCGCGCCCCGACCCCGTCGCCACCTCCACGCAGATCACGTGCGAGTCGGCCCGTGTCATCGACCAGGTCCGACGGCAGCGGCTCGCCGGCGAACTCCCAAGCGACCGTGCGCAGCTTGGGTTCACGGTGGAAGCACACGCCGTGGTCGACGAGCCACACGCGGCCGTCGGCATCGCGCAGGACGTGACCGCCCTTGCGGTCGGCGTTGTTGATCAGTAGATCGAACACGACCATGCGGCGGAGCTGGTCGAGGATCTGCTCGTCGCCCCGTTCGAGCAGCGCGAAGTAGTGCTCCTCGGGGTCGTGGGGTACGTGCAGCTGGATGCTGCCGGGGCCGAGCGGGCCCTCCTCGCGGATCACCGTCACCGGCACCGCGTCCCACCCCAGCGACCGGCTCACCTCGTACGCGGCGACCTCGCGCCGGTACAGCGTCCCCTCGGGGAAGTCCCACAACGGTGCCTCGCCTCGCCTGGGCTTGTACACCGCGCGGATGCCGTCGCCGAGCTCGCACAGCAGCGTGGCGTTGGAGGCCGCGACGAAACGCTCCACCGGCTCCAGTGGCCGGTGCCGGAGCAGCTCCGCGACGTCGCGGTCAGCGAGAGAGTCGACCATGGCCGTTCGTGGCGGGGCAGACGTGCCCACCTTCCTCCTCGGGGCGTCCGCACAGGTGGCAGCGAGGGCGCCCCTCGGCCACGATCTCGATCGCGTGAGCCGCGAGACGCCGCGTGAGATCGCGATCGAGCCACACGCGGACCACCTCCGGCTCCTCGTCCTCGGGTGCCAGCTCGGCCACTTCGACGATGATGCTCTGGGCCCGGTCGTCGACCGCGGTCCTGATCTCGCCCACGGTCCAGACCGGCTCGACAGGCAGGCGCAGCGCCATGGCGTCGCGGTCCCAGTCGGTCGCCGGCTCGTCGTCGAGCGTGGCGAGGAGGTCGACGAGGACGTGCGCGAGCGCATCCACCTGGAGCTTCTCGAGCTTCACCGTGACGTGGTGATCCTCGTCCTCCGCCTGGAGGTAGAAGGTGCGGTCTCCGGCTTGTCCCGTGTACCCCGCCGTCACGTGGAACGGATCGGTCAGCTCGGCGAGGATCACCGCAGGTCCCGCAGGTGACCGGTGTCGTTCAGTCCGAGCAGGCGTGTCGCGCCGGTCGGGTCGAGCTGCAACGTCGTGAGCGACGCGGGCGAGACCTCGAGCCGCTGGAGGTGATCGAGGTGCAGTCCGATGTAGTGTGCGACGACCGCCTTGATCGTGTCGGCGTGGCTGACACACACGATCGTGTCGTCGCCGTGCTCACGCACCAGCCCCTCGACCTCGTCCGCGGCGCGCTGCTGGAGATGGCGGAACGACTCACCGCCTGGGAAGCGGAAGCGGCTCGGGGCGCGCTGCACGAGGCGCCAGTCCTTCCGTCGTCGGAGCTGCGCGAGCGCACGGTTGGTCCACTCGCCGACGTCCGGCTCGATGAGGCCCTTGCGCGTTCGCACCCGCAGACCCGCGGCCCGTGCGATCGGTCGCGCCGTCTGCTGCGCCCGCTCCAACGGTGAGCTGTAAACGGCGGCAGGACCGCTCTCGATGAGCCGCTCAGCGAGGGCATCAGCCTGGCGTCGGCCGTGGTCGTTCAGATGGTGGCCCGAACTCTGCCCGTACAGACGCTTGCCGGTCGTCGCCGTCACGGCGTGACGCACGAACACGACCGTGGTCAAACCCTCACCTCCGTCCGGGGTGACCGACCCTAGTGCGAGACCGTTCAGGCCTCACCGCGCTCGATCGCCGCGACGCGGTCGCGCCCCGACGCCCCGCAGTGAGAGGCGATATCGACGCGGCCGAGCTCAACGGCGCGGGCTTGGAGGTCAGGCAGGCGCGGGTAGAGGTGGTCCCCGGGGCACGACGTGGCCGCGTGGTCGCGGTGTCCCGAGATCGTGTCGAGCGGGGCGCTGAAGGCTCCGCTGGCCCACGCCAACATCCGCGCCATGGCCTCGAGCTGCTCGTCCGTCGGGGACTCCTGGTCGAAGTTGCCCTCGGCGAGCAGCAGGTAGTGACCGGTCGGGTCGTAGTCGGTGAACGTGTCGCCGGCCGAGGACGCGGGGCGCAGGTCGTAGACGTTGCCGCGGCGGTCGACCCCGTGGTGGTAGGCGATGTCGGGCCAGCCGCTGTCCTGGTGGAAGCGCTGGTGCTGGCGGAAGCGGCTCGGCGCGTGGGCGTTGTCGCCCAGGACCGTGGCGCTGTGGTGGACGGTCAGGCGACCGATCGTGTGGTGGCGGTACTCCCCCGCCGGCGGGCGGGCCTGCCAGGCGTCCCGACACAGCACGGCGACGACGACCGGTGTCGCCGACACCGGCTCCTCGGACACCGGCTCGGGAGCAGGTGGGGAGGTCGAGATCGGAGACGGGCGGGACGGTGAGGGCGTGAGGTGGGTGGGACCGGCGGAGGTCGTCGGCCTCGCCCGACCACAGGCCGCGGCCGCGATCCCCACGGCCAGGGCCCGGAGCAGGAGACGCCGGTGCACCGGCGGCCTCAGTACGCCCGCGCGAACACGATGCGCCTGCCGTAGTCCGCGTCCTGGCCGCAGCGGATGCACGTCCCACCGCTCTCGTCCTGGCCTTCGACCGGGATGCAGCGGGGCGTGGCGGCTGTCTCGGCCTTGATGTCGTCCTCGCACTCGGTGCGGCCGCAGTGGAAGGCGTAGGCGAAGCCGGTGTCCACCTGGTCCGCGAACCGATCCCAGTCGTCGATCACCGCGGAGTGCTCGTCGCGGAACGTGCGGGCACGCTCGACGAGGTGGTCGTGGTAGACGTCGAGCAGCTTGGGGACGGTGTCGACGAGCGCGTCGAAGCCGATCTGCTGCTTGACGGCACGACCACGGTCGTCGAGTTCGCCGACGCGGTGGGCGACGAGGACGTGACCCGCCTCGAGGTCGCGCGGACCGATCTCGATCCGCAGCGGGACGCCTTTGAGCTCCCAGTCGTTGAAGCGGAAGCCAGGCGACTCGTCGCGGTCGTCGACGTGGACGCGGACACCGGCCTGCACGAGTTGGTGGGCCAGCTCGGTCGCCTTGGCCCGGACCTGTTCGCCCTCCTCGTCCCGACCGATCGGCACGATGACGGCCTGGTACGGCGCGAGGCGGGGCGGCAACACGAGTCCCTGGTCGTCACCGTGGGCCAGGATGATGGCGCCGATCATGCGTGCGGACATCCCCCAGGACGCCGTGTGGCACAGCTGCTGCTCGTTGTTCTCGTCCTGGTAGGTGATGTCGAAGGCCTGGGCGAAGTTGGTGCCGAGGTAGTGTGATGTGCCCGACTGCAGCGCCTTCCCATCGAGCATCATCCCCTCGATGGTGTAGGTGCGGACCGCGCCGGCGAAACGCTCACCGGGCGTCTTCTCCCCCTTCACCATCGGGATGGCGGCGACGTTCAGCGCGAACTCGTTGTAGACCTCCCACATCCGCAGCGTCTCGTCCATCGCGTCCGTCTCGGTCGCGTGGGCCGTGTGGCCCTCCTGCCACAGGAACTCGGTGGTGCGCAGGAAGAGCCGTGGACGAAGCTCCCACCGGACGACGTTGTTCCACAGGTTGATCAGGATGGGCAGGTCGCGGTAGCTCGAGATCCACTTGGCGTACATCTCGCCGATCACGGTCTCGGAGGTGGGCCGAACGACGAGAGGCTCCTCCAGCTCCTTGCCGCCGGCGTGCGTGACCACCGCGAGCTCCGGGCTGAACCCCTCAACGTGCTCGGCCTCGCGCTGCAGGTAGCTCTGGGGGATGAACAGCGGGAAGTAGGCGTTGACGTGCCCGGTGTCCTTGAAGCGCTGGTCGAGCTCGCTCTGCAGCAGCTCCCACACGCGGTAGCCGTAGGGCTTGATGACCATCGTGCCCTTAACGGGCCCACGGTCGGCCAGGTCGGCCTTGAGGACCAGCTCGTTGTACCAGGCGGAGACGTCCTCGCTGAGGGGCGTGACGCCGAGGTCGCTCTTCCTGTTGGCACTCATAGCGCGGCAGGCTACCCGTCGCCCGTCGACGCCCCGTGGCCACGCACGCGTCGGGGGCTACGCACCCAGGCGACGCTCCATCTCCTGCTGGTACTCCGGGAAGTAGCGGCTGATCACGGGCAGGTCGAAGCTGGCCATGATCGACTCCTTCGGCTCGCGCTCGAGCAGGAAGCGGAACGACTCCTCGACCACTTCGGCGTCGCTCACGCCGGCGACACCGACACCAGCGGGCACGATGACCCGGTGGGTGGTCGAGGAGCCCCCCTCACGGACCACGACCTCGAAGCGCGTCGGTTCGAGCTCGGTCACCTCGATCACCGCTGCGTCGGACACCTTCCACCTCCATGACTCGGCGGAGCCGAGGTTAGAGTCCGCGCGGCACGGGCGGAGGAGGACGGCCGGTGGCGCTCGAGGGCAGCCGCAAGGCGATCATCGCGGCCATGATCGCCAACGCGGGCATCGCGGTCGCCAAGTTCGTGGCGTTCCTGTTCACCGCGTCGTCGTCGATGTTGGCGGAGTCGATCCACTCGGTCGCCGATACGTCGAACCAGGGGTTGCTGCTGTTCGGCTCCAAGCGGGCGCAACGACACGCGAACGAGCTGCACCAGTTCGGCTACGGACGTGAGCGGTTCTTCTGGTCGTTCGTGGTTGCGCTGATCCTGTTCTCGCTGGGATCGCTGTTCTCGCTGTTCGAGGGCTACGAGAAGCTCACGAGCGAACACCACGAGCTGACCTCACCGATCTGGGCCATCGGTGTGCTCGTCGTCGGCATCGTGCTCGAGACCTGGTCGTTCCGCACCGCGATCGTCGCGGCGAACCACGTCAGGGAGGGCCGGCGCTGGTCGGACTTCATCCGCCACGCGCGCACGCCGGAGCTGCCTGTGGTGTTGCTCGAGGACGCCGGCGCCCTGATCGGACTGGTCCTGGCGCTGATCGGTGTCAGCCTGGCGGCGACGACCCACGACCCGGTGTGGGACGCCGTGGGGACGATCGCCATCGGTGTCCTGCTCGGGGTCATCGCCATGGTCCTCGCGGTCGAGATGAAGAGCCTGCTCATCGGCGAGTCCGCCAGCGAGGACGACGAGACGACGATCCGTCAGCACCTCCAGAGGGGCGATGCGGTCGTGCGGCTGCTGCACCTGCGCACCCAGCACATCGGGCCCGAGGAACTGCTCGTCGCGGCCAAGCTCGAGTTCCGTCATGGGCTCGACGCCGACGCACTCGCGGTGACGATCGATGGGATCGAGCGCGAGCTCCGGCGGGCGCTGCCGAAGGCGCGGATGATCTACCTCGAGCCGGCGCTCGCGACGGGTGGGCACGAGGGCGAGCCCATGAGAGACCACGCCACGGACCGGGAGCCTCAGTAGCCGAAGCGCTCCAGCCGTCGTGGGTCACGCTGCCAGTCCTTGGCCACCTTCACCCGCACGTCCAGGAATACCTTCGCTCCGAGGATGGTCTCGAGCTCCTGGCGAGCGAGCGTGTTGGACCGCGCCAGCACCGCTCCGCGCCTGCCGATGACGATCCCCTTCTGGCTGTCCCGTTCGACGAAGATGGTCGCGCTCACGTGGAGCAGATCCTCCCGCTCCGGGTCCTCATCGATGCCCTCGACGACCACGGCGATGGAGTGCGGCAGCTCGTCGTGCATCCGGACGATGAACTTCTCCCGGATGATCTCGGCCACGAGCTGACGCTCGGGCTGGTCGGACACCTGGCCCGCCGGGAACAACCGTGGCCCTTCCGGCAGGTAGGACACCAGCACGTCCGCTAGGTGTGCCACGTTGGTCCCGTCCACCGCGGACGTCGGCACGATCTCGGCCCAGCTGCCCAGGCGGGACACCTCGTCGAGGACCGGGATGAGGGGTGCCCCTCGGACCCGGTCCTCCTTGTTCACCACGGCGACGACAGGGGTGGCGACGCCGCGCAGTTGGTCCGTCAGCCACCGATCACCCGCTCCGATCCCCGCTGCGGCATCGACGAGGAAGCAGATGACGTCGACCCCGCTCCACGTGTCGCGGACGAGGTCGTTCAGGCGCTGGTTGAGCAGCGTGCGAGGCTTAGTGAAGCCGGGCGTGTCGATGAAGATGAGCTGCGCATCCGCACGGGTCACCACGCCTCTGATCGCGTTGCGGGTCGTCCCCGGCACCTCGGTGACGATCGATACCTTCGCGCCGACCATGGCGTTCAGGAGGGTGGACTTGCCGACGTTGGGTCGACCCACCAGGCACACGAACCCGGACCGGTGCCCCTCGGGAACCTCTTCGCCGCCAGCGAGGATGGCGTCGAGATCGAGCTCGATGCCCTCGGTCACGTCGAGCGGCCCTGCGACAACCGTCGCGGGCCGAACGCGTGCGGCAGCAGCTCACGGATCGTGGCGACGAGCGGCCGACCGCCATCACCCGAGGCGAAGACCGTCGCGTCGGCACCGAACTCGAAGATCACCTGGCGGCAGCCACCACACGGGGTGCACGCCGCCTCGCCATCACCGACGACCGCGACCGCAACGATCGGCGAGCGCACCCCCGCGCCTGCCATGGTCCGGATGGCGTTCGCCTCGGCACAGGCCGCCATCGGGTAGGCCGCGTTCTCCACGTTCGCCCCCTCGAACATCTGGCCGTCCTCGGTGACCACGACCGCCCCGACCCGGAAGCCCGAGTAGGGCGCGTAGGCGCGATCGCGTGCCTGGCGGGCGCGCCGGAGCAGGTCGGCCTCGTCGTACGCCACGCCCCGTGGTCGGTCAGGCTTCACGGCACTACGCCTCCACCGCCGGGATCCGCTCGTCGTCGTGCACGCGCTCGACGACGACCTTACTGACCCGCCGCCCCTGGACCCGTTCCGCGATCAGCCGCAGACCCTCGATCGTCACCCGGTCCCCGGGACGCGCCACCCGTCCGAGCGTCCCGAACAGCAGGCCCCCGACCGTGTCCCAGTCGTCGTCGGGCAGTTCGGCGTCGAACAGGTCGTTGAGGTCGTCGACCGGCAGGCGCGCGTCGACCCTCGCCCGACCGTCGTCGAGCATCTCGACCAGCGGCTCCTCGCGATCGTGCTCGTCGACGATCTCGCCGACGATCTCCTCGAGGATGTCCTCGATGGTGACCAGTCCGATGGTCGCCCCGTACTCGTCCACGACGATGGCGAGGTGGACCTTCTGCTCCTGCAGCTCCCGCAGCAGATCGTCGCCACGCTTCGTCTCGGGCACGAAGGTCGCGGGGCGCACGAGATCTCCCCACTCCCGCCCCTCCAGGTCGGAGGACAACCGCTCGAGCACGTCCTTGGCGTAGACGATGCCGACGATCTCGTCACGGTTCTCGCCCGTGACCGGGATACGCGAGTACCCGCGCCCGATGATCGTCTCGAGCACGTCCTCGAAGCTGGCGTCCTCCCCCAGCGTGACCATGTCGGGGCGGGGGACCATGATCTCGCGCGCGATGGTGTCGCCGAGCTCGAAGATCGAGTGGATCATCGCCCGTTCCTCGGGCTCGATCGGCTCGTCCTCACCGTCGTCGTCGCGGTCGTCGAGCTCGTCCTCGCCGGGGAACGGTCCCGCCACCCCGTTGCGCTCGCGCACCAGCGCACGTCCCACGACGGTCAGGGGCTCCACGAGGGGACGCAGCCCGCGCACGACGGGGTGGAACAGCCGTCCCAGCACCAGACCCGACGCCTCGAGGTGCCGGAGCGCGAGCGTCCGCGGCAACACCTCGGCCGCGACGTAGCTGGCGAGCACCATGACTGCGACGGCGATCGCGATCCCCGAGGCACCGGCGAGGTGTCGGGACAGCAGCGCGATCAGGACCGCCGCGGCCGTCACGCGCAGGGTCACGGTCAGGAACAGCACCACGTTGAGCGTGCGGCCACGGTGCTCGATGAGCCACAGCAGCCGGTCGGACCCGGGGCGCTCCTCCTCGTCGAGACGCAGGGCACGCACGACGTCGAGCTGGGAGACCACGGTCTCGAACGCGCCAACCATCGCGGTGAGCAGCAGCATGACGGTCACCGCCACCACTGCGACGATGTCGATGCCGGTCACGAGTGGACCTCGCTCTGGCCGTACTCGCTCAGGATCACGTCGGTCAGCCCGAACATCTCCCGCTCGGACTGGGGGTCTGCGTGATCCATCCCGAGCAGGTGCAGGATGCCGTGAACGGTGAGCAGACGGAGCTCATCGTGGACTGACCGTCCGTACCGTGGTCCCTGCTCGGCCGCGACATCGGGGCACAGCACCACGTCCCCGAGGATCGCCGGTCCAGCGAGCGGTGACTCCCCCGGCTCGTCCATCGGGAACGCCAGCACGTCCGTCGGTCCCGGCTTGCCCATGTGCCGCTCGTTCAGCGCCGCCATCGCACTGACGTCGACCAGCAGCAGCGACAGCTCCATGTCCTCGGGGACGCGTTGGTGACGCAGCGTGAAGCGGGCCAGCCGGCAGAGATCGTCGCTGTTCACGACGCGCTCCTGCTCGTCGGCGAGGAAGACGGCCACTAGAGATCGCTTCCCTCGACGCCCTGGCGCAGCGCTTCGTAGCGGTCGTACGCCTCGACGATGCGCTGCACGATGTGGTGGCGCACGACATCACCCGAGCCGAGGTACGCGAAGTCCACGCCGTCGATCTCGTCGAGGATCTCGGTCACGACCTTGAGGCCGCTGCGGTTGCCCCGCGGCAGGTCGATCTGGCTCACGTCCCCCGTCACGACCGCCTGTGACCCGAACCCGATGCGCGTCAGGAACATCTTCATCTGCTCAGGTGTGGTGTTCTGCGCCTCGTCCAGCACGATGAACGCGTCGTTCAGCGTGTTGTGCGTGACGAGGAAGTCCTCCGTGACGTAGAGCTGGTCGTCCGCCGCGACGCGGATGCAGACCGTCTCCTCGTCGCCCACAGGCTCGATGGAGTCGATGAACCGCATCGGCCTGCCACCTTCGATGCGCTGGTACGTCTCGAGCTTGCGTCGCGACCGGAACGGGACGATGACCGGGGGGAGTCGGATCTCCAGAACGTGCGCATCGCAAGCGAGCGTGCTGGCGACGCCGCCGAGGGAGCGCACAAGGAACACCACGTCATCCCGAAGCCCTTCATCGGTAACCACGTAGCGGACCGCAACGCCGTCACGGGTTCGCACGATGCTGCCCGGAGATGAGTCGAGCAGTCCCTGGAGAAGAGCCACGCGGGTCGTGACGTCGTTCAGCAGGTACTCCCGCGGTAACGACGCCGTACGGACCGGTGCCGACACGGTTCGCTCCGCCACCAGCAGCGCCCCGCCCGCTGGCCGAGGATCGAGCGCTGCACCCGCGGAGCCACCGCGCTCCTCATCCGTGAGCGACAGACCGAGGGCGTAGGGGTCCATCGGGGGGTCCATCGGGGGATCGCGCGGTGTGAACTCGACCGGTTGCGTGAGCGGCAGTTCGAACTGACGGTAGTGGGCCGTCCGAAGTCGACCGATCATCGCCGCGGTCTCGATGACACGGGGCTCACGACCGTACCGACGGTCGCTACGAGTCCAGACCGCCCAGAGGTGTTCCGCGCAGCAGCGGGTCGATGCCCCGTCTTGCGTCACGACCTCGAAGATCGGCTTCACGCCCTGGGGAAAGACGCCCACGACCGCCGTCGGGTGACCGTTGGCCCCGATCACGGTGTCGCCTGGACGCAGTTCGCCGATCGGGCGGAACCCATCCGGTGTCGCGACCGGTGTCGAGACTGGTTGTGCCCGACCACGCATGTAGGCGAGGGGAGCGACCTCGATGGTCCCGCGGTCGACGTGGCCGACGAGTTCGTCGGCGCCCATCATGTCGTGGAGGGCATCCCACAGCGGCTTGAGGTAGGGGTCGATCTTCTCGTGCAGCGTCCCGGGGAGGAAGCCCAGCCGCTCGCCCGCTTCGACGGCGGGGCGGGTGAGGATGAGTCGTGTCACCTGCTTCGCCCGCAGTGCCTGCACCGCAGCCGCCATCGCGAGGTAGGTCTTGCCCGTACCCGCGGGACCGATCGAGAAGGTCACGACGTTCTTGCGGATGGCGTCGAGGTAGTGCTTCTGCCCCAGGGTCTTCGGGCGGATGCTCTTGCCACGGTGGGTGAGGAAGGTCTCGGTGAGCACCTGTGACGGGCGCTCGCTCGTGTCCGCCTGCACCATCCGGATGGTCTGGTCGATCACGCTGCGGTCGAGCTGGTGACCTCGCCCGACCAGCGTCACCAGTTCGTGGAAGAGCCGCTCCAGACGCTCCACCTCGAGGGTCGGGCCGGTGATCGTGATCTCGTTGCCGCGTACGTGCACGTCCGCGTCGAAGCCGGTCTCGACCACGCGGAGCAGCTCATCCCCGCTACCGAGCAGCGCGACCATGGAGTGGTCGCCCGGGACGAGGATGGTGACCGTCGTGGGGCCTTGGTCGGCCTCGTCCTGCGGTCCGGCACCGGGAACGTCGGCCGCTCCGGTGGTTCCGGACGGGCGGGGATGGCTGGACATCAGGCGGAGCGATCTCCGATCGGGACGCCGTCGTCGTCGAGGTGACGCCGGCCGCACTCGCAGGTCCCCGCCGCCCCGCGGGCGGCCTTCATCGCCACACCGAACGTCGGCAGGGCGCGGGTGCCCGCAGGCGTCTCGAGGCGGATCTCGCCGCAGGTGGGACAGACGACGCGGTTGGGCGCGCTCTCGGTCGGTGCTGGCTGGCCGGTGGTGGCAGACTCATCCATACCCCGAGCGTACCGGTAGGGTCACGACCTCACGAGCGGGAGATGAACGTGCCCAGGGATTGCCTCTTCTGCCGCATCATCGACGGTGAGGAGATGTCGGAGATCGTGCACACCGACGACGACGTCGTGGTGATCAAGGACAAGTTCCCGCTGGCGCCTGTGCACCTGCTGGTCCTGACCCGCGAGCACATCCCGTCGGCGCACGATCTCACCGACGAGCACGACGAGCTGGTGGCCGCCTGTCTCGCAGCGGCGCGGCTCGTCGCCGAGGAACACGGCACCGCCGACGGCTACCGCATCGCCACCAACATCGGTCCGAAGGGTGGTCAGGCGATCCCCCACCTGCACTTCCACGTGCTCGGTGGCCGTCAGCTCGGCCGCATCGACGACGCGGGCGACATGTCCTAGGTCGTCGAGGTCGCGACGCCGGCCTCGACGAGCGCCTCGCTGAGCGCGGCGGGCCCCATGTCGAGCACGGCAGCGAGCGACTGCAGATCCGCGGCCCGGATCGTCAGCACGCGCCCGTTGTAGTCGCCCCGCCGGCCCTGGATCGTGGTGGCGAACCGCTCGACGATATCGATCCCTGGGACCGAGGCGTCACCCAGACGGGTGAGGTCGAGTCGGAGCCCAGCGGAGGGGCCAGCAGCCGCCCGCGGTGAGACGTTGCTGGTCTCGGGCAGCAGCTCGGAGATGGGGACGCGGTAGAAGTCCGCCAGGACCCGGAGCCGGATCACCGAGACGGCGCGCTCGCCCCGCTCGTACGCCCCGACCACGCTCGCCTTCAGCTCGCCCCTGCTGCGACGCTCGACGTCGTGCAGCGAGAGGCCCTGCTGCTGCCGCACGTTGCGCAACCGGTCGCCCAGACCGACGGCGTACTCGTCCGGAGCCTGGTCCTCATCCTCGTCAGGCACGTCGCACCCGCGCTTCCCGAGGCGACCCTGAAGGTCACCTGCTCTCTCCGCGTGGCCGCGGTACTGCTCAGGGTAACAAGACTGGGGCCGCCGTGGCGAGGGGCCGCACGTCTCCGGTCACCGTGTGTCCCGTCAGAGCCGCCCGAGGTGGGCGGCGCACACCGCAGCGGCGACGGTCGCGGCGTGTTCGGTGCGCACGACCGTGCGTCCGAAGTGGACGGACTGCAGGCCGGCCGCCCGCCACAGCGCGATCTCACGGTCGCTCCAACCGCCTTCGGGACCGATCGCGACGCACAACTCGGTCCCCGTCCACCCCAACAACGCCTCGGTGAGTGCGACCGCTGCATCCACGTGGGCGACGACGCCCGCGAGATCGGCCACGTCGGCGAGGTCGTCCACCGCAACTGGTCCCTCGATCGTGGGCAGCCAGGGACGGCGGCTCTGCCTGGCCGCGGCACGAGCGACCGAACGCCAGCGGGCTAGCGCGCGTTCGGCCTTCACCGGTTCGAGGCGCGTCACCGAGCGGTCGGCTGCCACGGCCGTCACGCGCTCGACCCCGACCTCGGTCAGGACGCGGACGACCTCGTCGAACCGCCGGCCCTTCGGAACCGCCTGCAGGACGTGGATCGCGGTCGGCTCAGCGGGAAGATCGACCGGCGCGCCTCGCACGACGGCGGCGTTCCCGACGAGCTCAGCGGCTGCGTGTCGGCCGCGGCCGTCGCTGACGACGAGCGCGGCTCCGTCGGACAGCCGCAGCACGCGCCGGAGGTGATCGCTCGTGTCGCGATCGAGCGGGGCGGTGCTGCCCACGGCCCCCACCTCGTCGACGAAGACCCAGGGGTCGGGCACGTCAGCGGAAGGCTTCGCGCAGCCGGCTGAACAGCGAGCGACCGGCGGGCGGAACCTCCTCGCCGCGTAGCTCGGCGAAGCGCTCGAGCAGCTCACGCTCCTCCTGCGTTAACCGACGCGGAACGTCGACCTGGAGCCGGACGTACAGATCACCTGGTGCTCCCCCGCCACGCGCAGGCAGCCCGGCGCCCCGCAGCACCAGCTGTTCGCCTGGCTGCGAGCCCTCTGGGATCACGAGGTGACGTGCCTCACCGGTCAGCGCCGGGATGTCGACCTCGGCACCGAGCGCCGCGTGGACGAACGGCACGGAGACATCGCACCACAGGTCACGCCCGTCACGCTCGAACACGTCGTGGGGCTCGACGTGGACCTCCACGTACAGGTCACCAGGCGGTGCGCCCCGCGGTCCCGCCTCACCAGCGCCGTTGATGCGCAGACGGTCGCCGTCGGTCACGCCCGCCGGGACATCGATGGTGACCGTGCGCTTGCGTTGCCGGCGTCCCTCGCCGAGGCAGGCGTCGCAGGGGTCGCTGACGGTCTGGCCGGTCCCGCTGCAGGTCGAGCACGTGGTCGCGGAGGCGAGCTGGCCGAAGGCCGTCCGGACGAGGCGCTGGACCTGGCCCGACCCGCCGCACGTGGCGCACGTGGTGGGCGCGGCGGAGGTCGAGGAGCCGGTGCCGCCGCAGCGGTCGCACACGGTGGCCACGTCGACCTCGACGGGGCGCCGAACGCCGGTCGCGACCTCCTCGAGGGTCAGCCGCGTACGGACCAGCACGTCCCGGCCCGGCTGGTGCGACGCCGACCGACGGCGGGTGGTCCCGCTGAACCCGCCGAAGAAGGCGTCGATGACATCCCCGATGCCACCGAAGCCAGCCCCGAAGTCGAAGGGGTCCGCCCCAGCCCGGGCCCCACCCTCGTCGCCGAACCGGTCGTAGCGCGCACGGCGATCCGGGTCGGACAGCACGTGGTAGGCGTGCTGGACCTCCTTGAACGCCTCCTCGTCGCCACCGGTGTCAGGGTGCAGCTCCCGAGCCTTGCGGCGGTAGGCGCGTTTGATCTCGTCCGGGGTCGCGTTGGGAGACACCCCGAGGATGGCGTACAGGTCGGCCACGCTTAGTGCTCCCTCACGGAACGGCGGTGACGTTCGCGACCACTTACCCCTCGCTCAGGTGCTGGAGGGTGGCCTGGAGCTGGTCCGCGACCAGCTTCACCGTGGCGAGCACGCCCGTGTAATCCATGCGGGTAGGACCAAGGACCCCGAGGCTCCCCGCCGACACCACGCGGTAGCCCTGGGCGACCAAGGTGGTGGTCTGCAGGCCCTCGACGTCGTGCTCCTCGCCGATGCGGACGATCGGCTGCTCCACCTGCGCCGATTCGGCGAGCAGGCGTGCGAGCGTGACACGCTCCTCGAGCAGTTCGAGCACACGCGACAGGTCCTGCCTGGTCAGGCCCTCGCGGTCGGCCAGCGACGCCGCGCCGCCCACGAAGACGTGGTCGGTGCTGGGTTCCTCGAGACCAGCGCTCGCCTCCGATACGGCGTGAAGCAACGCGCGCAGCTCGTGGGGCGCGTCGGTCGCCACACGGTTGACCACGTTGGTCAGTGTGGCCACGCGCTCGCCGCGAACGGACTCGTTGAGCACCTGGCCCGCCCGTTCGACGTCGGCTTCCGTCACGGGCTTGGCCAACTCGATGAGTCGCTTCTCGACGCGTCCCGTATCGGTCACGGCGATCAGGAGCACCGCGTGCGGAGCGAGGCTGACCAGTTCGAACAGCTTCAGGTGCGAGCTCGCGACGGTCGGGGCGATGACGAGCGAGACCAGACGGGTCAGCTGGCTCAGCACGTGCGTCGCACGCAGGAGCACGTCCTCGGTGCCGCCCGAGCCCTCGAGGCTGGCAGCGATGGCCTCGCGCTTGGCCTCGTCGACGGTGCCGGCGTCGACGTGGTCGACGAAGTAGCGGTATCCGCGGTCGGTAGGGACGCGGCCCGCGGAGGTGTGGGGCTGGTGGATGTAGCCCATCTCCTCGAGCGCCGCCATGTCGTTGCGCACGGTCGCTGCGGAGACGCCGAGCGAGGCGACGGCGACGACCTGCTTGGAGCCGACGGGCTCACCCGTCGCCACGTACTCGGAGACGATGGCACGCAGGATGTGCCACTTGCGCTCGTCGAGGGCGGGGTCGGCGTCGAGCCGTTCGGTCGCGTCGGTCACGCAGCGATCACCTCCTGGAGCCTGATGGTACCCAGCTAGCACTCGCCGCCTGGGGGTGCCAGCCGCGAGCGACCTGCTACGCCACCAACCGCCCAACCGTCTCGTCGAGGAGGTACCAGCCGTCATCGGTGGCTTGGAAGCGGCCGCACGTGAGCAGCAGCAGGCCAGCGTCCGCGGCGTCCTGTACGGAGGCCGGGTCGAGCGGCGGGACGTCGTGGGGGTGCAGGCCCTCCCTCAGCCGCAGGCCGAGCATCAGTCGCTCCGCGGAGCGTTCGTCCGTGCCGAGGTGCTCGTCACCGGCGATCGGTACGGCACCAGCCTCGGCGGCATCCAGCCAACGGTCGACCGAGCGGTGGTGCCACCAGCGGTAGCCATCGAGGTGACCGTGCGCCCCGACCCCGAACGCGAGGTAGTCGCCGTGGCGCCAATACAGGAGGTTGTGGCGCGACCGCTGCCTCGGCCCACGCGCCCAGTTGGAGATCTCGTAGTGGTCGAACGCCGCCGCGTCCAGCACCTCGCGTGCGAGCTCCCAGCGACCGCGCTGGACGTCGTCGTCCGGCGCCGGCAGGGACCCCTCCGCGACGGCGCGCCCCATCGGGGTGTTGGAGTGGACGGTGAGGGCGTAGGCGGAGATGTGCTCGGGTACGAGCGCGAGCGCGTCCTCCAGCGTGCGCTGCCAATCGGCCTCGGTCTCGCCGGGTGTGCCGTAGATGAGGTCGAGGCTGACGCGGTCGATCCCCGCGTCCCGCGCCAGGCGCACGGCGCGGGCGGCGCCATCGGCGTGATGACGACGTTCCAGCGTCGCCAGCACGTGCGGGGCGGTGGACTGCACGCCCAGGCTCACACGCTCGACCCCGACCTCCACCAGCGCCCCGAACATCTCCTCGCTGGCAGTCTCGGGGTTGCACTCGACCGTCACCTCCGCGTCGGGGGCGACGTCGAACTCCGACCTCAGCGTCGCCACGATCGTGGCGAGCTCACCCGGTGGGAGCAGCGTCGGCGTGCCACCTCCGATGAACACGCTCGTGACCTGCCGGTCGGTGTGTCGCGGGGCGTTGACGCGGATGCGGCGGAGCAGCGCCCGGACGTACCGCGTCATGAGTTCGCTCCGCCGAGATGACGCTCCGCCGACCTCGCGCACGGCGAAGTCGCAGTAGCCGCAGCGGTGCGAGCAGAACGGGACGTGGACGTAGATGCCGAAGCCGGCGGCGCGTCCGGACTCGACGGGGTCGTCGAGCCAGCGCATCCGTGTTGTGCTACCGCTTCGCTGCTTGAGCATTCGTGTGCCAGCTCCGGGATCCGCGATCACGATGGCGTCTCACGGCCGCCTGACCCGACCTTGAGGGCGGAGATGAAGGCCTCCTGGGGGACCTGCACCGACCCCAGCGCCTTCATCTTCTTCTTGCCCTCCTTCTGCTTCTCGAGCAGCTTGCGCTTGCGGCTGACGTCACCGCCGTAGCACTTGGCGAGCACGTCCTTGCGCTTCGCCTTGATCGTCTCGCGCGCGATGATCCGGGCCCCGATCGCGGCCTGCACCGGGATGTCGAACAGCTGCCGCGGGATCAACTCCTTGAGCCGGGCGACCATCGCCCGCCCGTACTCGTAGGCGTTGTCGCGGTGCACGATGGAGCTGAACGCGTCCACCGGCTCGCCGTTGAGGAGGACATCGACCTTCACGAGGTCGGCCGCGGCGTAGTCGCCGCGCTCGTAGTCCAGCGAGGCGTAGCCACGCGTCTTGCTCTTCAGCTGGTCGAAGAAGTCGGTGATGATCTCGGCCAGCGGGAGGTGGTAGCGCAGCTCGACCCGCTCCTCGGTCAGGTAGTCCATCGCGAGCATCTCGCCCCGACGAGCCTCACACAGCTGCATGACCGCCCCCACGTACTCCGACGGCGTGAGGATCATCGCGCGGACCGTCGGCTCCAGGATCTCAGCGATGCGGTTGGGCTCGGGGAGATCCTGGGGGTTGCTGACCTCGAGCTCGCCGATGTCGTCCTCGCCGGGCTCCTCGAGCACGACGCGGTAGCGGACCGACGGGGCGGTCGTGACGAGGGGGATGTCGAACTCGCGGTCGAGCCGCTCCTGGATGATCTCGAGGTGCAGCAGGCCGAGGAACCCACACCGGAACCCGAAACCCAGCGCCACCGACGTCTCCGGCTCGAACGTGAACGACGAATCGTTGAGCTGCAGCTTCTCGAGCGCGTCACGCAGGATCGGGAAGTCGTCGGAGTCGATCGGGTACAGGCCGCTGTAGACCATCGGGAGCGGCTCGCGGTAGCCGGGCAGTGCGACGCTCGCGCGCTGCGTCTTGGCGGCGAGCGTGATCGTGTCACCGACCTTGGCCTGCGCCACCTCCTTGATCGACGCCGCCAGGTAGCCCACCTCACCAGGGCCGAGCTCGTCGACCATCACGGGCTCGGGCGACAGGACGCGGAGCTCGTCCACCTCCGACTCGAACCCCGTCGCCATCAGGCGGATACGGGCGCCCCGCCGGAGCCGGCCGTTCTTGACCCGGAAGTACACGAGCACCCCGAGGTAGGGGTCGTACACCGAGTCGAAGACGAGGGCCTGGAGCGGGGCGTCGCCATCCCCTTCCGGGGACGGCACGACGGCGACGACGCGGTCCAGCACGTCACGCACACCTTCGCCGGTCTTGGCCGAGATGCGCAGCACGTCGTCGACCTCGCCTCCGAGGATCCCGACGATCTCCTTGGCGACCTCGTCGGGGCGGGCGGCGGGCAGGTCGAGCTTGTTCAGGACGGGGATGATCTCGAGACCCGCGTCGACCGCGAGGTAGAGGTTCGCGATCGTCTGCGCCTCCATGCCCTGCGCAGCATCGACCAGGAGGACCGCGCCCTCGCAGGCGTTGAGAGCCCGGGACACCTCGTAGCTGAAATCGACGTGACCGGGCGTGTCGATCAGGTTGAGCAGGTACTCGGTACCGCCGTAGCGGTAGGGCATGCGGACGGTCTGCGCCTTGATGGTGATGCCGCGCTCGCGCTCGATGTCCATGCGGTCGAGGTACTGGTCGCGCATCTTGCGCGGGTCGACCAGATCGGTTACCTGCAGCATGCGGTCGGCCAGCGTCGACTTGCCGTGGTCGATGTGGGCCACGATGCAGAAGTCGCGGATGCGTTCGAGCGGGTACGTCACGGCTGCGGGGACCCTCGCGCGGAAGGGAGCGTGGCCGACGAGCGTACCGGCGTGCATCCGCTCCCCGCCCCGGAGGTGGCGCGCCGGGGTGCTTGCGGTACCCTTCGCAGCCGCATCTCCCACTTCTCCTCAGTTCCGCGAAAGTTCCACCGTGGCCAACATCAAGTCGCAGATGAAGCGCAACCGCCAGAACATCACGCGCCAGGAGCGCAACAAGGCGGTGCGCTCGAAGGTCAAGACCTACGTGCGTCGCTTCAACGCAGCGGTCGACGACGGCGACCGCGAGGCGGCCGAGTCCGCCTACCGCGAGGCCGCCAAGGAGCTCGACAAGGCCGCGACCAAGGGCGTGATCCACAAGAACAACGCCGCCCACAAGAAGTCCAAGCTCGCCAAGCGCCTCGCCAAGATCGGCGCCTGAGCCGAGGTTGAAGAGTTGGGTACGTCCAGACGTACCCAACGCTTCAGGCTCGCGGCGGGCGGGGCGTGGATGGGGGGGCGCGGGCGGGGTCAGCGGCGGCGGACGGGTTGGACCTGGTCGACGTCGAAGTCCTCGATGGTGCGGGTGAGGTCCACGGTCAGCTGCGACCACGGCTCGGGCGGGGCGGGTGGCGTGGCGGCGGGGCGGTAGCGCACGGTCCAGGTCTGGGTGACCACCACGTCGTAGACGCCGGTGTGGGTGTAGACGTGGCTGAGGGTGCCGTGAGGCCACGGGGCGCCGACGTCGTCGACCGGACCGG
>JAHWKY010000045.1 GCA_019347575.1 Actinomycetota bacterium
GCCTCGACCGAGCAGACGTTCGCGGATCGGATAGCAGGCAGGGGGTGCGGGTGACCGCTCCTGACGGGACTACGCTCCCGGCGTGACGCTGCTGATCGCGCTGGGCGTGCTCGCGCTGCCGTTCCTGGCGTGGGCAGCGGTGACGGTCGTCCGCTCGCCGTGGGTCGCGTTGAGTCTGTACGCAGGCAGCGTGCCGTTCGGGTCGGCCGTGAGGGTCCCGGGACTGGCCGCAGGTGGCGTCGGCACACTGTCGAGCTTCCTTGGGTTCGTTGCGATCGGGGCGTTCCTCCTGCAACTCGCAGGGGGTTGGCGCCGGACGCCGCGGCTCGATCCCGCGCTGCCGGTGTGGGTGATGCTGCTCGGCGTGGGCGTTCTCAGCTACCTCTGGTCCATCGCGCCGGCGCAGACGCTCGACGATCTCCTGGTCCTCGCTGCTCTCGTGGCCCTCTACGCCGTCGCCGTCCTCACCCCAGCCGGCGGGCGGGAACGTGACCTCCTCGAGGTGGGGATCGTCGCAGGCGGCGTGATCGTCGGCATGTTGGCGCTCGTCGACCTGGCGACGGGTTCGTTCGCGGCTGGCCGGTCGGGACGGTTCGGACTGGCCGGCGGCGGCGCTGGTGGGGAAGCGGACCCGAACATCACGGCTGCCGCGCTCATGCTCCCTCTCGCCATCGCGCTCGGACGAGCGGTCCGGGAACGCTGGCCAGCCCAGTGGTGGTGGCTGGCTGTCAGCGTCCTCGTGTCTGTCGGGCTCCTGAGCACCGGGTCGCGTGGCGGGCTGCTCGGAGGTCTCACGGTGGTCGTCGTGCTGGTCTACGTCTTCCGACGGACCGGCGCCGGCCTGCGACTCGCCGCGGCGGCGATCGTCGTGTTGACGGTGGCGGGAGCGGTGGCCCCGGACGCGACGATGGAGCGTCTGCTCACCCGCCGTGGGTCGACCGGCCGTACCGCGATCTGGGCGGTCGCTGCCCGCGAGTGTCCGACGTACTGCTGGATCGGAAGCGGTTGGGGGACGTTCCCGGAGGTTCACCAACGTGCGCTGCTCTCGGATCCCGCCGCGCAGGGCAACCAGTTGCGCTTCGAATCCCACAGCGTCTGGATCGGGACGCTGATCGAGGCGGGTCTGCCGGGTCTCGTCCTGCTGATCGTCGGGCTCGCGCTGACGGTGCGTTCCGTACGGGCACTACCCCGTAACCTGCGTGCCCCGCCTTTGGCGGGACTCGCCGGGCTCATCCTGACGAACAGCTTCCTCGGCACGATCGAGTTCAAGTACTTCTGGCTCGTCCTGCTCTACGGGGTCGTGGTCGTGAACGCGCAGGATCCGGTCGGCAGAGGTCCGCGTCCGGCGGAGGACGGAGTCCAGGCAGTACGGTTGCCGCATGGATGAGGCGACGGTCGAGGCGCCGCGACGGCTCCTCTGGGGGGCACGTCGCTACGCCTGGTTGGTCGTGCTCGCGGTCATCGGTCCGGTCGCGCTGGCCGTCGCGCTCTCGCCTCGGCTGGTGCAGGACGAGACCTACACGGCCCGTGCGCTCGTCATCGCGAGCGACCTCACGATCCAGGCCGAGCAGCTGGCCCGACTGGCAGAAGCGATCTTCAACGGCGGCGAGGTCGCTGAGAACGCGGTCCAGCGCTCAGGGCTGCCCTTCGACCCGCGTACGTTGATCCCCCACCACGCGCAACTGGAACCGCTCGAGGACAACGTCCTCCTCCAGGTCGTGGGGCGGGCCGGCGATCCCGAGCTCGCGTCCCGCACCGCGAACGGCGTCGCCGAGGCGCTCATCGACGAGCTCAACGAGCCGGGGCCCGGGGTCGGGACGTTCGAGATCCAGGCCGCGGCCCGTCCACCTGCGGAGCCTGATCCCCGCCCCAGTCCAGCTCTCGTGTTCGCGATCGCGATCGTCGGGGGTGCTTTGCTCGGTGCCGGCACGGTCGGGCTCATCGTGGCGATCCGGCGCCCGGTACTGAACGCACGGGAGGCGTCGGATAGCGCGGGGGTCGGGGCGATCGGAGCCCTCGCGCTGCCGACCCGAGGAGCGCAACTCGACCCGCTCCGGGTCCACGGGCTGTCCGCGCTCCTCAAGCGGGTGTACCCCGCCGGGACGGGGACCCAGGCGTTCATCGCGCCGCGCCGAGGCGACCGCACGCGCACCCGCGTGTCGAAGCTCGTCACGCGGGGCCTCGCGCGACGGGGGCCGGTGGCGTACGTCCCGGGGGCGGGGGAGCGTTCCGAGGTCGAGGATCTTCGGGACGATCCGCGGATCGTCGTCTCCGAGAGCCTGGCAGGCGGCCTGCTCGACGAGCGGTGGCCCGTCGTGATCGACGGTCCCTCAGCGGCTGGTATCGACATGCCGCAGTTCATCCCCCCCGATGCCGGTGTGGTCCTCGTGGTCGGGGAAGGCACACCGGAGGGGGCGGTCCGGCAGGCGGCCGAGCTGTTCCTCCCGGGTGAGCTGACAGGCGTGATCTACATCGAGCGGCTCAGATGGTGGCGCGCCCGCCGCCTCCGGGCATCAAGGAAGCCCTCGCGTCGTCCCCCGGAACAGCAAGAGGGCGAGCGGGACGGGTCGCGAGGGGCCGAGGAGCACGCCGGCGAAGGTGGAGCGTCACCGTCGCGGAGTTCCGAGGTCGATCGTCCTGCGCCGTCACGAGCGGAGACGGCGTACCACCGATCGCAGGGGAGAGAGGAGCGGGGCGGTCCGTAGCGCGAGGTAGGGCCGGCTCGTCTTCAGGCGCAACGTGCCGACGCCGTTGCCGTGGTGGACGCCGACCCGCGGGACCGCGTAGCGGCCGAACGTTTCCCTTCTCTCAGGGAGCCCGAGCGCGTGGGTGTAGCCCGCCCGCTGTGCCGCGCGTCGAACACGCTCGTCGTGCAGCCCCCGCGGGTACGCGAGGTACGGCACCGGTTCGCCCAGCAGGTCCTCGAGGATCTCCCGGCTCTGCCGAAGGTCCTGTTCGCACTCGTGATCGCTGAGCTCCGGTAGTCGGAGGTGCAGATGGCTGTGCGACCCGAAACGGATGCCAGCCGTGTGCATCTCCAGGATCTCGTCACGCCCCATCGTGTCCAGTCCCCCGGGTGGTTGAGGGACGTCCAGCCAGTTCACCTCGTTCTGCTCCCCGGTCAACGTCCCGGTCACGATGAAGACGGTCGCGGGCAGCCCGAACTCCGCGAGCACGGGGAACGCGTGGTCGTAGACCGAACGGAACCCGTCATCGAAGGTGATCGCGGCGGTCGTCCGCGGCAGACGGTAGGAGCTGTCCATGAGCTCGAGCGCTCGATCCAGTGGGACGACGGCGCGTCCGCGCGCGAGCCACGCGGCGTGCCGCCGGAACGTGCTGGGGGGCACCGAGAGTGCGGCGGTCCAGGCGGGTTCGACCGCGTGGTAGCAGAGGATCGTCACGGGCCCGTCCGAGCGGTGAGGGGATCGCACCTTAGTGCCGGGCGACGGACCAGCACGTCGCGTGCGGCTACCGTTCTGACCCGTATCACCCAGCCGCCGTCGGAGTCGCCGTGCCACTCATCTCCCGGTCCCGGCGGCGCGCGTTCGTCGTAGTAGCCGTGTCGGTCGGGCTGGCGATCGCGGTCTGGCTCGCGTTCATGGTCCTGGACGCCCTCGCCGCCCGGGACGCTCTGGTCGAGGCGCGCGCTGCGCTCGGTGACGTGCGTGAGAGCCTCGGGAACGCGGAGGTGGAGGAGGCCGAAGCCTCGGCCTCCCACGCCTTCGATGCCACCGTCCGGGCGGGGGCCCGCATCGACGGTCCCGTGTGGTGGTTGGCGCGGCGCTCTCCCGTCATCCGACGGACCGCACTGACGATCACCCACGCGGTCGGCATCGCTACGGCCGCTGCCGACCTCAGTGGAGACGTCGTCCCCCGCGCGAACGAGCTCCTGGGACCCGACGGTGAGCTGGCCGTCGCTGGAGGGGACGGGCGCATCGACCTGGAGAGCATCCGCAGGGCCGAAGGCGTGCTCCAAGAGCTCGGCACCGGCGCTCTGGAGAGCTCGTACGAGGCCCTCGCGGACACGCCCGCGACCTTGCTTCCAGCCTCCGTCCTCGATGGCCGGAGGGATGCGCTCGAGCTCGCCGGCCAAACGCTCGAGACGATCGACGACGCCCGGACCCTCACACGCGTCCTGCCCGACGTCCTGGGCGACGGCGAGGAGCGTCGGTACCTACTCGCGATCCAGAACAGCGCCGAGTTGCGCGGTACCGGTGGCCTGATCGGGTTCCTGGGTGAGCTCGTCGCCACGCAGGGTCGGGTCGAGTTCCGCGGTCCCATCGACGCGTCCGAACTGGAGCCGGCGACCGGGCCGCCCGTTCAGGCGCCCGACGAGTTCGAGGAGCGCTACGCGCACGTCGAGGCGACATCGTTCCTGAAGAACGTCAACGTCGATCCCCACCTGCCGATGACGGCACCCGTCCTGCTCGCCCTGTACGCCAACGCCACCGGTGACGTGCTCGACGGGGTCATCATGGTCGATCCCGTGGCGTTGCAGATCATCGCGCGAGCGACAGGTGTGGTGGACGTGCCCGACGAACTGCTCGAGGGTGTCGAGGATCTTCCTGACCCGCTGCCACCCGACGAACTCGCGCGGGTCGTGATGTTCGATGCGTACCAGGAGTTCGGAGGTAGCAGCGAAGAGCGCGATCGGTACCTGGCTGCGGTCCTGACCTCCGCGTTCGAGCGTCTGATCGTGATGGACTGGGATCCCACGGTCATGACCCGACGCATCGGCATCGCCGGGGCGCGCCGCCACCTGCAGATCTACAGCGCGCGCGAGGACGAGCAACGCGCTCTCGAGTCGCTCGGAGTGGCTGGCGCCATGCAGCCCCGACCGTGGGGTGACCTCCTGGCGATGTCGGCGAACAACGCGGCTGCGAACAAGCAGGACGTGCACGTCGGGCACGGGGCGCGCCTCGATCTCACCCTGCGCATCCCCGTTCCCGACCGTCCGACGGACGCCGAGCGCCACGCCCGGTTCGAGGTGATCGTGGACAACCCACTGCCCTCTTCCGGCCTGGACCCGTACATCATCGGCTCGCGCCCGGGTGGCGCAGGTTCCGATTCGGGTCCAACGGGGGCACCGGGACTCAACCGGACGTGGTTCACCGTCTGGTCCCCTTCTGAGACCCGGGTCCTCGCGGGGAGGGATGGCCAGGACCAGCCCATCTCGGTGACCACGGGAGGGATCCACGACCAGACGGCGGTCGACCACTACCTCGAGACGCCGAGTCGAGAGCGTCGTTCGTTCGAGCTCGACCTGTCGGGGCCGATTGAGCTACGACGTGACGGGCCGGACCTCCGCTACCGGCTGACGCTGTGGCGGCAGGCCAAGGGGATCCCCGATGACATCGAGGTGTTGATCCGCGCTCCTCGGGGATGGGAGGTCGCCGACGCGTCGTTGTCGGGCGGGCGTCAAGGAGGCGACACCGGTCTGGGAACGGACGTCCTGGATGGACCTGAGGAGCCGACGCTGGAGCGACACCGGGGTCATGTAACCGTCCGCGGCGAGGTGAACACCGACGTCGTCATCGAGTTGCGGCTCGCGCGAGGGCCGATGCAGCGCTTGGGGGATCGGCTCACGAGTTGGCTCGGCTGGTGACACGTACGAACGGTCGGTGACGTCACCGTGACGAAACGTAACTAGCCACCGCTACACTCGTTAGGCACGGTGACGGGTACCTGACGTTGGGCTGCCGTGGGAAGGCTGAGCATGTGGAAGAGAGCCGAGTTGATCGTGCTACTCGCCATGGCCGTGCTCGTCCTGCTGGTCGGGGGGGCTTCCGCGCAGGAGGAGCCGTACCCGCCACGGGAAGGTCCCACCCGGGTCCTGCCGACGACGATCGAGCGTGAACCAGCACCCGGTGACGAGGGTCTCGAGGGGGAACCCGCCCCGGATGTCGCGGCGGACGTCGACGAGCGGCAAGCCCCGGCGCCCGACGAGGTCTCGGGCGAGCGGCAAGCCCCGGCGCCCGACGAGGTCTCGGGCGAGGGGCTCGCGCGCACAGGTGTTCCGACAGCGACGATCCTGAGCGTGGCGGTCGTGGTCCTGGCGGGCGGTGGCCTGCTCTTGTGGAGCCAGCGCCGGTCGCGTCGCGCGGCGGGCAGCTGAGCACGATCAGGAACACGAGCGCGCGTGATCTCCGACCGCGTGTCGCGTGTCCTGGTGGTCGACGGTAGTCCAGGCCAGAACCGCTCGGCCCTAGCCACGGTCAGGGCACTATCCGAGGCCGGCTACTCCCCGTGCGTCACGATCTCGGCGCGTCGCTCGCTGGCTTCGTCCTCCCGTCATGCGGCAGGTCAGGTACGGGTGCCACACGCCCACGAGGCTGGGTTCTACGAGTCGGTCCGGACCCTCACCGAGCGCGGGGAGTTCGCGGCGACGATCGTAACCAGCGACGCAGCTATCTCCGCGCTCGGTCTCCCCGAAGCGGAGCTCATCGACAAGTCGCGCTTGGAACAGCTCGTGCGTGACGTCGGGTTGCCCGTTCCCACGGGGCGCCGGTTCGATGATGATGACGCGCTACGAGCGGCCGCCGCGGACCTCGACTACCCGGTGGTGGTCAAGCCCGTCGTCAAGCAGCGTGCTCTCGCCCCTCCCGCCCGGGTCGTACGTCGCCCTAGCGAACTCACCGCTGGGCCACGCAGGGCTGCCGGTCCCCTCATCGTGCAGACGTGGATCGACGAGCCCCTGCGCGCGGTGTCGGGGGTGATGCACGAGGGGCGGATGCTCGCCTGGGTGCACCAGCGGTACGTGCGAACGTGGCCGCGGGACGCCGGGGTGTCCTGCTTCGCCGTGACGGTGGACCCCGACCGCGGGCTCGAGGACCGTCTGCAGCAGCTCCTGCAGCGCCACACCGGGGTGTTCCAGGTGCAACTAGCGGGCGATCACGTCCTCGATGTCAACCCTCGGGTCTACGGTTCTCTGCCTCTCGCCGTGGCCGCTGGAGCGAACCTGCCGGCGATCCACTGCCGCGCGCTGCTCGACGGGGAGGCCAGCCAGCTCCACCGGGCACGCATCGGAGTGCACTACCGGTGGGTCGAGGGCGACGTCCGGCACGTGCTCGGGGCGGTGCGGGCCGGCGACGTCGGTGCCATGGGTGCCTGGGAGGCGCTACGACCACGCAGAGGTACGGTCCACAGCGTGCTGCGTCTCGATGATCCCGGTCCGGTCTTCGCTCGCCTCGCTCACACGGTCTCCCACCTGTTCCGGGACGCGGACCGACGTGGGTGACGCCAACCACGGACCCCCGGACGTACCGGCCGAGGACCTAGCTCTCCTGGAGCGTCTCCCGCCGTCACGCTGGAACGACAACGGCGTGCCGACCGTGCAGATGTTCCGCGACCGCCAGCTGGCGTCCCAGGTGGCCGGTGAGGTCCTGGCGGACCATCTGTACCCCGGCGGGCTCCGGACCTCGCCACTGGGACCGGGATGGTCGTCGGACATCGATGCCCACGTCCGCCGGTTGCCTCCTCGCGAGGAGATGTCAGGGCGGGGCTGGGTGGCGCTCGACGGCCTGCTACGTCAGGTCGGGGTGCGGACCTCCGGCCGGTGGGCGGTGATCGAGGACGGACGTGTCCTGTCCGCACTGGACCTGGAACCGATCCCACCCCCGGATCCGTTGCGTAACGTGTTGCGACGGTGTGAACGTCGCGACGAGGTACGGCTGCGAGAGGTCCTAGAGGTCCGCGCCCTGATGCGTCAGGGGCACCACCCCTCCGTGCGAGACGGGGCGCTCTCCGTAGCGGCCGACATCGAGGCCGCCTTGGGTGGCGACCAGCTCGAGCGCTGGCGGACCGGCGCGCGACCTCCGATCCCCGCACCGCTCGGCCGCAGGAGCAGGCTCCGGCGAGGGCTCGGCCGTGTTCGACGCCGGGTGACCCCTCGCGTGGTCGTCGCCATCAGCGGCGTCGACGGCGCGGGCAAGTCCACTCTCGTCCGGCAGCTGCGGTCGGACCTCGATCGCGCGGGCGTCCCCAACGGACACGTGTGGGCTCGCCCCGGGAACGACCTGGGATGGCTCGACGCGGTCGCGCGTCTGGTCAAGCGTCTACTGGGTCGGTCGACCGCGCCGAGCGTCGGCGCCGCGGCCCGGGGGGAGGGCGCCGAGCTGCCGTCGCGTCGCGGGTTCGTGGGCTGGATGTGGTCGACCCTGGTGACCGTGTCCTTCCTCGCGCATGTCTGGCGTCAGCACGTGAAGACGCGTGGCGTGGTCCTCTACGACCGTCATCTGCTCGATGCCCTGGCCACGCTCGACGTCGTCTACGGGGACGTGGACCTGGCGTTCCAGCGATGGCTGGTCCGGAGGGGCCTGCCCACCGCTGACCTCGCCGTGCACCTCGATGTCCCTGCGGAGGTCTCCGTGCGACGCAAGCCCGACGTCACCTTCGGCGAACGCGCCGTGCGGCGGCAGCTCGAGGTGTACGACCGGTTGGTCAACGCGAGGGACGACGTGGTCGTGCTGGACGCGACCCGATCCCCGTCGGCCATCGCGCTGTGTGTCTTCCACCGACTGGTGACGACGTGACCGCGACCGTCCAGCTCCGTCCGTGAGCCCGGATCCCTCCACCGACGACGACCCTGCCGACGACCAGATCGACGGCACGCAGCGCACGTCTGCGCGAGCCGAGACCACCAAGAGCATCCGCGGCTCGAGTCTGCTCCTGGTCGGGCGCATCGTCGCGATCGGGCTGAACTTCGCCATCCAGGTGCTCGTGGTACGGGTGCTGTCCAAGGCGGACTACGGGGCGTTCGCGTACGGCCTGTCCATCGTCAGTTTCGCGCGCACAGCGGTGAGCCTCGGCCACACCCGTGCCGTCACTCGGTTCCTGTCGATCTACGAGGAGGAGGACGACCGGGGGAAGCTGTTCGGCACCCTGCTGATGGAGGCCACCCTCATCCTCGGCATGGGTGTCGTGCTGACCCTCGGGGTCCTCGCCCTCCAGGGTCCGATCGCTGCCTCCGCAGGACAGCGCACCGCCGAGGTGGTTGCGGTCATGATCCTCCTCGCGCCGGTCGAGGCCTTCGATGATCTCGCCGAGGCCGTGTTCGCCGTCTACTCCCGGCCGCGGGCGATCTTCGCTCGGAAGTACATCCTGACCCCCCTCATGCGCCTCGGTGCGGTGGCCTTGCTCCTGGTGCTGGAGGTCGGGGTCATCGTCCTGGCCCTGGGGTACGTGATCGCTGGAGCGCTCGGGCTCCTCGTGTACGCGGCGATGCTCTCGAACCTCTTCCGACGTCGTGGACTGTTGGCCGGGCTCTCCTTGCGGAGCCTCTCGATGCCCTTCCGTGAGGTCTTCACCTTCGCGCTGCCGCTGCTGACGCACGAGCTCGTGGTGATCTCGATGAACACCGTCAGCGTCGTCCTGTTGGGTCACTTCAAGACGGAGGAGGCGGTAGCGAACTTCCGGTCCGTCTTCCCGGTCGCGCGCCTGAACCACTTCGTGCAGTGGAGCTTCGCGCTGCTGTTCGTGCCCCTGGCGTCCCGCCTGTACTCGCGTCGCGATCACGAGGAGATGCAGCGCACCTACTGGCAGACGGCCGCGTGGCTGGCGGTGTTCTCCTTCCCGGCGTTCGTGCTCACGTTCCCCCTCGCTCTACCCACGACGGTGACGCTGTTCGGCGAGCGGTACGTGAGCTCCTCGGCGGTCCTCGCGCTGCTCGGGCTCGGCTACTACCTCAACGTCTGCTTCGGTTTCAACGTCCAGACGTTGCACGTCTACGGGCGTCTCGGATGGATCGCCGGAGCCAACGGGTTCGTGGCGGTGCTGAACGTCGGTCTCAGCTTGCTCCTGATCCCCCGCTACGGCGCGGTGGGCGTGGCGATGGCGCACGCGGTGACGTTGTTCACGCAGAACCTGGCGAACCACCTGGGTCTGCGTGGCTTGGGGTTCCGCCTGATGGACCTCGGGTACGTCCGGATCTACCTGTCCGTGGCGGCGGGGATCGCCGGCGTGTGGGCGGTTCAGCAGATCGTCCGGCCCCCTGCGATCGTGTCCTTCGCTCTGGCCGCCGCGGTCTCCGTGGGGATGGTCCTGGTGAACCGCCGCTCCCTTCGCGTCGTCGAGACGTTCCCGGAGCTCGGCAGACTGCCGGTCATCGGTCGACTCCTCGCGACCCCTCGTCGACCGGAGGAGTTGGAACCGTGAACGTGCTGTTCGTGGTGGGCCCCGGCCGGAGCGGCAGCACGATCCTGGCCAACGTCATCGGGGAGATGCCCGGCGTCTTCGCCGCTGGGGAGGTCAGGTGGCTGTTCCGGAGAGGGATGATGGAGAGGCGGCTCTGCGGTTGCGGTCATCCCCCAGCGGACTGCGACGTATGGGGTCCGGTCATCCGGGATGTCTCGGCGGTGGCGCCAGCCGACGAGATCGTGTCCTGGCAGCACGAGGTGGCGTCTCTGTCCCGCCGCTGGAGGTTGCTGAGAGGCACCGATGACACCGACGTCCTCGATCGGTACGCCGCGGCGATGCGGACGGTCTACGGGAGTCTCGTTCGGACGACGGGAGCGGATTGGATCGTGGACAGCTCGAAGCGTCCGCAGGATCTGGCGGTCGCACTGCGGGGTGCCGGTCGAGACCGGGTCGCGGTCGTTCACCTCGTGCGCGACCCGAGGGCGGTGGCCGCATCCTGGTCCAGGACGAAGGCCCAACCCGATCGTCCAGAGGGCGGCAGGATGCGCCGCAACCCGCCGCTCAAGAGCGCGCTGCGGTGGGTGGAGATCAACCTCGGCGCGGAGGTGCTGCGACGAGCGCGAGCGCCGCTCGCGTGGACGACGGTCCGCTACGAGGACCTGATCGCGGACCCTCGATCGGTCTTCGGGAAGGTGGCGGACCTGATGGGTCTCGACCGCGACGGGTTGCCGTTCACGGGCGATCGGACCGTGGCGTTGGGGCCCAACCACACCGTCGCCGGCAACCCAGACCGGTTCAACCGGGGGGAGGTCGAGATCCACCGGGACGCTGGGCGGAGTGAGGGGCTGCCCGCCTCGCATCGGGCGGTCGTGTCGGCGATCACGGCTCCGTTTGCCCGGCGTTACGACTACCCGCCCCGGCCCTGAACCCGAGGATCGTCGACGATCCCGGAGAGTTCGGCGGCGAGCCGACGGCGCTCCAACGCGTCCAGCACGTGGCGTCCAGGACCAGAGCGGAACGGACGGGCCAGGCTCGCGGCCCACCGGTCCATCAGGATCAGCACCAGCGAGGCGTTCAGCGAGCCCGACGATACGCCGGGGTGGCCCCTCAAGAGCGCGTTCTCGAGCGGTCCCAGCGCCGAGTCGGGCGGCAGCATCCCCCCCGTGAGGACGCGGGCGCGGTTGACGCGGAGACTGGCAACGAGGTAGGCGAGGTCGTCTTCGACGGGGACGCGCCAGCGGGCGAGCGGATCGATCATCAGGATCCGGCCGTCCCGCCGTACGAGCACGTTGCGGGGGGCGCAGTCGCCGTGGCCAGGTCCGGCCGCCGGATCGGCATCCGCTCGTTCCTCCGCTGCGACGGAGACGGCCTGCGACAGGAGACCCTGCGGGGCGCCGCGGGCGATCAGCCATCCGCTGTAGCTACGCAGTGCCGTGCGGTAGTCGTCCGGGGTGCACCGCCGGGAACCATCCAACTGCAGTTCCAGGGAGTGGAACACGCCCAGCCACGTGCCCGCGGCTTCGAAGAGGTCAGGGAGGCGGTCCCGCAAGGCGGAGCCTCCGGGCCGGGAGGCGTCGACGAGCAGGTCCCGGAGCGACCGGGACGCCACCTCCTCGATCAGCAGCGCCCCGTGCTCCTCGAGCAGGTCGAGAGGACGTACCGCGGCCAGACGCCGATCGTCGATGTCGGCGAGCCGGGCCCACATCCCCCGTAGGGCTTCGTACTCGAAGGTGAGCTTCCGGCTAGCGTCGTCCGGATCCCCGAGCCGCGGTCGCGACGGGGGTCCCTGGCCGTGTCGCGCCTCCGGTGGCGTCGCGACCTTGCAGAGGATGAACACCTCCTGCGCGCCGGCCGAGATGCGGAACCGGAGCAGGTCCGAGCGCTGACGGCGGTGCCCGGACAGGTGGTCCACCGTGATATCACGTGCGGAGAGCTGCGGGTACCAGTCCGCGGCGTTGCTCTGGATGTGGTCCTGGACCATGTGCGCGAGCGTCACCGAGCCAGCTCTCGGTACAGCTCATCGAGCTGGTCGAGCATCCGGTCGAGACCGAACCGCTCCTCAGCCAGCAGCCGGCCGTTCTTCGCCATCTCCTCGCGACGGCCCGGGTCACTCAGTAGGACCTCGAGTGCATCGGCAAGGGCGTCCGGATCCTGGGGCGGTACGAGCAGACCGGTCTCGCCGTGAGCGACGACGTGCGGGATGTCCCCGACCTGCGTGGCCACCACCGGCAGACCACTCGCCATCGCTTCGAGGATCGACAGAGGCATGGCTTCCCACCACGACGGTAGGCAGAACACGTCGGCCTCCCGATAGCACTCGGCCATGCGGTCGTGAGGCTGCGCGCCGAGGAACCGCACCTCGGAACCCGCTGCCGCCCGGACCTCCCGCTCGGCTTCGACGCCCTCGTCGGGGGTGCCTCCGACGAGACGGAGTTCGTGCTCGACTCCCCGTGCTGCGAGCTCGTCGGAGGCACGTACCAGGTCGATGACGCCCTTCCGCGGGGTCAGCAGACCGACGTACAGGATGATGGGTCGTCCGCTCGTCCGTGCGTCGCCGGGGTCGAACGTGTTCACGTCCACTCCGTTGCGGATCAGGCGGACCCGCGCCGGACCGAGCGCGCGGGACAGCGCCTGCCGTTCGCCTTCGGAGACGGCGACGACGACGTCAGCCGGTCGCAGGGCCAGCCGCACGAGCAGCCTGCGGAGCGGTCCACGCAACCACGTTCGGATCTGGCCGCCGTGAGCATGCACGACGACGCGGGCACCTCGTAACCGGGCGACGAGAGCCAGTGATCCGGCACGCAGGATGGTGGTGAACGGTACGAGCGCCGAGTGGAGGTCCACGACGTCGGTGTCCTTCGCCTCGCGCCAGACCGTCCCGGCATCCTCGATCGTGCGGAGCACGTTGCCGGCCGTGAGGCGTCCCCCCTCTCGAGGGAGATCCCGACGCGAGAGGTTCGCGAGCCGGAGGTCGTAGGACGTCGCGAGCCGGCTGGACAGCACGGTGCGCAGGAGCGCCGCGATCCCCCCGCGATCGGGTGGCCCTTTGCCGATGAGCAGGACCCGGGTCACCGGCGCAGCGGCACGGAGGCCGGAGCGTGGACCGCGCACATGACGGGGTCCACGAGGGGAGCGTTCAAGACCACGGCTCTCCCGTCCGAAGAGTTAACAGAGCGAATTCACGCGAACACGTTACGTGACCGACCGGTCCGATGCGCGGAGAGGGTAGAACAACATGCGAGTGGGGGGATCCGTTCGGACGACCGTCACGTTGGCGGCGGTCTTCTCGCTGCTGCTCGTGCTGCTGCAGCCCGGGCCGCGGACCGCGACGGCTGCCGAACCGGCGCTGCGAGCGTTCTCAGCGGACTCCTTCTGGAACACGCCCCTGCCGACCGATGCTCCCCTCCACGCCGAGTCGGGGCGGATCATCGACTTCCTCAAGCACGACAACGCCGAGAACGGCTGCTTCCTGCTCATGGGAGCGGGTAGTGACAAGTGGGGAGAACCCATCTTCTGGGCGGAGACGGGGGACCGCGAGTACGACGTGGTCGGCACGCGCTACTACCTGCCTCCGGAGTTCGACCGTCTCCGCATCCCGGCGGAGGCCAAGGCGGCCGCCAACTCCGACCAGCAACTCGTGATCTACGACCTCGAGCGCGGGTACGTCTCCTGGCTCTGGAAGGCCACCTACGACCCGACGCTGGACATCTGGTCGGTCGGCGGGGGCAGCATCGCGTACCTCGCTTCGGACGGCCTCCACGCCAAGCTCCCGGGAGCCGACGAGGCCCGCAACACGGGCAGTCACCGCGGGCTGAACGGCGCGATCACGGCGGTGCGGTACGACGAGGTCCAGGCCGGCGCGATCGAGCACGTGCTGAAGATCGGCATCAACTCCGTCCGCGACGAGCACCTCTTCCCGATGATCGGGTCGGATGGAGATTCGTTGGATCGGTACGCGCCGCCCCAGGGTGCCCGGCTCCGGATCAAGCCGTCGGTGGATCTGTCCCGGTACTCGCTGCACCCACAAGCGCGCCCGATCGCGAAGGCCATGCAGGAGTACGGCGTGATCGTCGGGGACTCGACCGGGGCGCCGATCGCGCTGAAGCTCGAGGACACCGTCACCGAGGGGTACGGACAGCTCTGGGAGCTGTCGAAGCAGGCGCTGTGCTCGATCCCGATCGAGGCCTTCGAGGTGATCGACTACGGCTACGTCCCGCCTGCGGGCACCAGGTCGACGGTCGGGGGAGGGACCACCGATGGTGGGACCACGACGGATGGTGCGGATACCACCGACGGGGGCACCACCGACGGTCCGGCGTGGTCCTGGCAGCGCCTCGCGGGGGAGGACCGGATCGGGACGGCTGTGGCGGTCTCGAAGACGAACTGGGAGCAGGCGGACACCGTCCTCATCGCGCGGGCTGACGACCCTGCAGACGCGCTCAGCGGGACGGCGCTCGCCGGAGCCCACGATGCTCCGCTGCTGATCACGATGTCCGGTGGACTGCACTCGGCGGTCGAGGCGGAGGTCAAGCGGCTCGGTGCGACGCGTGCCTTCGTGCTGGGCGGTCCCGGTGCCCTGTCCGACCAGGTCGTGCGTGATCTGCGTTCGGCTGGCGTCGCGACGGTGACGCGTGTGGCCGGACCGTCGCGGAGCGCGACGGCGGCAGCGGTCGCGGCGAAGCTGCCCGTTCCCTCGGGGGGCACCGCGTTCCTGGTGCGCGGGGACTCGTCCCGGACGTGGGCCGATGCCCTTGCCGTCTCCGGACTGGCGGCTCGCAGAGCTGCCGCCGGTCAGGCCTGGCCGGTCCTGCTGGTTTCGGACGACGTGCCCGAGGCGACCCTTTCCGCTCTCGCGGACCTGGAGGTCTCTGAGGCCGTCATCGTGGGCGGCACGGCGGTCATCCCGACCACCGTCGAGGACCGCCTCCGGTCGAAGGGTCTCGACGTGCGTCGCATCGCCGGGCGTGACCGGTACGAGACGAGCCTGCGCGTGGCCATGATGGACAGCGCGGTGACCACGAGTCCGCTGGTCGCGGCGACCGGGTCGAACTTCCCCGACGGCCTCGCGGCTGGGGCGCTGGCTGCGCGTCTCGACGGCGTGCTGCTGTTGGTCGGATCCCAACCGTCCAGCGCGCAGATCTCGTGGGTCGCGTCGACGATGCCAGCTGGTCGCGGGATCGCGGTCGGAGGTGAGGCGGTGCTGTCCGGTCAGGCGTTGGAGGGGCTGTCCTCCGGCGTCTGATCGACGTCCCCGGCTGGCCGCACGCCCACCGCCATCCAATCGGCGTACACGGTCCGCGCTGCAGCCAGCAGCTCGGCGTTCGGGGGTACCTCGAGTTCACGTCGGAGGCCGGCCTTCCGCTCATCGCGCTCATCGGACGGACGGGCCACACGCTGCTCGTTGACCGCACCGGTGGGCTCCTCCGCGCGGTTCATCCGCTCGACGGTGCGCAGAACCTGGGCGTCGTTCTCGGGGGTGTTCTCGTAGCGGTGGAACGAGGTGCCGAAGCGACGGTTCAGCTCGTCCACTACCGCCCCGACATCCTCGATCACGACCTCGAAGGGAGCGACCACCACCTGGTCGCGGACGGGGCGCAGCGTGCGGTAGTAGTCGATCCAGTCCCTGAGGCTGTCAGCGAGAGCCAGTGCCGGACGACGTATGACGTGGGAGGTGCACGCCTCGGCGGGGTCGCGCAACAGCACGATCGTGGGAACGCCGAGGTGGACGGCTTGCAGGATGTGTGCGGGAGCATGTAGGTGGCGAGCGATGCGCAGATCCGCGTTCGCGGACCTGATGGCCGCCACCGTGAACGTGTTGCCCGACCGCATCGGCCCCTCGACCACCAGTCGGGTCGAGCCGTCCACGATCAAGCCGCGGCGCGAGGGACGCAGCCGGTTCAGGAGCACGTAGGGCAGCCGTCGGTGCGTGAGAGGACGGCGCACCAGGTGCCATGCCCGCACGAGCGGGTCGAGTACGGACATCCTCAGCGCTCCGGTGTGCCGTCACGCAGCGAGCGCAGGGCACCTTCCCAGAAGCCTAGACCCCAGGCGACGTGCATCGCGGCGTAGGCGAGTGGGAGCCACCTACGCGATCGAGCCGGGAGCCGTGGGGCGTTGACCGCGCTCGCGAGGGCCAGGGCGACGGGGTACGGGGTGGCGATGAGGCCTCCCAGCCGGGGACGCCGAACTGCCAGGACGACAGCGAGCACCCAGGACGCGATCAGTAGGGGGGCTGCGAAGTGACGTGGTCGGGCCGTCCCGGGTTGCAGCGTGATCGTCGTCGCCTTCCCGCGTCCGTACCGCCGGTACTGGTCGAACAGCTCCCGGATCGTCTGCCGGCTACGCCACTCGATCCGCATGGCGGGATCGAACAGCAGTTCGCGGCCGTACGAGCGGACACGGAAGTCGAACTCGTAGTCCTCGTTCACGTTCAAGCGTTCGTTCCAACCACCGAGTTCTCGTGCGAGGTCGACTGGGTACGCCCCGAACGGCACGTGGTCAACGGTCTGGCGTTCCGTGCCGTAGTGGTAGGTCGAGTCGCCGATCCCGAACCGGGAGCCGTGCGCTGCGGCGATGGCTCGGCCTGCCGGAGTGCTCCCCACCGCGTCCTTGCGTCCCCCGACACCGCCCCAACGCCCCGTCCGCAGGTTCTCCACGGCCCGGGTCACGTACTCGGATGGGATGGTCGAGTGCGCATCCACACGTACGAGCCACCTCCCCTCCGCTTCTCGCAGCGCGAGGTTCAAGGCCTGCGGGATCCGCCGCTCAGGGTTGTGCAGGAGACGGACGCGGGCATCCCGCTCGACGTACCGGCGCACGATGGACGGGGTGGCGTCGTCGGAGTCCCCATCGACCACCAGGATCTCGAGTCGCCCGTGATCCTGAGCCAGGATGGAATCCAGGCAGGGTCCGAGATGCCGCTCCTCGTTACGTGCGGGCACCACGACCGTGACGAGGTCTTCCGACCCGGCGACATGATCGAGACGCGGGGGCGAGTCGGTTCGGGGGCTCATGCGCCTCAGCGTCGCCCGAACAGGGTCGGCACCGTCCGTGCGAGGATCACGAGGTCGTACCACAGCGACCAGTTCTCGATGTACCGGTTGTCGAAGCGGGCGCGATCCTCGATCGAGGTGTCGCCCCACAGTCCGTGGACCTGCGCCCAGCCGGTCATGCCGGCCTTCATCCGAAGCCGGTCGCCGTACCGGGGTATCTCCTGGGAGAACTGGTCCACGAAGTGTGGCCGCTCCGGTCGTGGTCCGACCAGCGACATGTCGCCGCGGAGGACGTTGATGAGTTGTGGCAGTTCGTCGAGGTGTGTGGGCCGGAGGAAGCCGCCGATGCGCGTGACCCGGTCGTCGTCATCTACCGACCATTGCGTGTCGCTGTCGGAGTTCTGCGCCATCGTGCGGAACTTCAGCAGGGTGAACGGTCGCCCGTCCTTCCCGACCCGGGTCTGCTTGAACAGCACGGGTCCGCGATCCTCAGCCTTGACGATGAGCGCGATGATCGTCATGACCGGCAGGGCAAGGACCAACAGGAGTGCCGAGAACGTGGCGTCGAACACCCGCTTGCCGTGACGCGCGAGTCGCCACCCCAACGGCTGCTGGAGAGGAACGAGGGGGAAGCCCCAGAGGTCGTCGGCGTGGGGGTTGGCACGAGCAACGCCGAGTTCGAAGAACCGCGGGAGGATGTGGAACCGAGCAGGGACGTCCCGGCAATCGCGGAGGACGCCGACCATCTCCTCCTCACGGGTGGCGCCGAAGGCGACGATCGCGTGGCGGATCCGGTTGGCCAGGAGGATGACGTCGAGGTTGGTGGTGCGACCGAGAACGGGGAGGGCGAGGTCGTCCCCGTCGTCGACATCGTCGATGAAGCCGACGGGCTCCAGGCCGTACTCCTTGCGTCGCTCGAGGATCCGAGCGACGGCCTGCCCCGTGACGCCGGCGCCTACGATCGCGACCGGTTCGAGGCCGATCCCGCGGGAGCGCAGTGCACGCACCGTCGCCTGTCCTAGTGCGCGAGCCACGAGCGCGGCGCCCGTCGCAGCGAACCCGAGTCGGAGGTACGCCGGAAGAGACAGCGTGGGCATGAACGGCCCCGCGATGAGCGCCCCCACCGCGACCCGGCCGAACACGCCGGCTGCCGTGTCAGCCAGTCGCGGGAGGAGCCTCGGCGCGCCCCCGATGTTGAGTACGAGCCCTGACACCGCAGCGAAGACCGCTGCCCAGATCTGCTCGAGACCCAACAGGTTCGAGACGCCGAACACCAAGGCCATCTCCAGGAGCGGCGTGACCGAACGGACCGCCATCGGGACGACGGCCGTACGGACCCCGGACGTCGCTGGTTCCTTCCCCAGCGCGACGGGTCCCTCTACGCTGCCACTGTCTCTGACTCCGAGGGGCGGCCTCGTCGAAACGACCGGGAGACTGTCGACGGCCATCGTGCCCCTCCACTGGTCTGGACGCCCGGGACCCTCTCGCGGAATAGGGATCTCGTGAGGCCTGCTTCGCCCCTGTTAACGAGCGTCGACACGAAGAGTAACGATAGGTAACTGACCGTCCGCCGTCCGTCATCCCGGCCGTACGGCCGAGACGACCCCGCCGAACGGACGTGGGGCCGGAGGCTTCGATCTCTCTCTGCGCTCGCGTGTTCACGTTCCGCTTCACTACTTTATGAATTTATTACACTACGAAGCGTAACCTTCCGCCCTCCCGATCGTTAGCACCTGCGACGCGTAAGGCGATCGTGAGATCCCCGAGGGCGTCGAGTGGGGCGCGATGATGTTCATCGACGCCGCCGAGGCGCCGCGGGTTCATGAGCCGGGGCGGTTGCGCGAGTGGACGCTGTTGGGCGTGCGGATGGCGGCGGTGTGCCTGCTGGCGATCGCGCTGGCGCGGCCGGTGACGCAAGCGTTTGGCGGCGGCGGCGGCGGCGGCG
>JAHWKY010000046.1 GCA_019347575.1 Actinomycetota bacterium
TCCACGGAGTCGTGGTCGGTGGGCTCCCGCGGCCCGGTTCCTCGCTGCGTGTGGAGTCGTGCTCACCGGTGAGCACAGGTCTCCACGCAGCGTTGTCCACAGGGCAGCGGGGCGTGGGGCGTGACGGGGGGCGGGGCGGGGCGGAGACTCGCCGTCACCTCGTGGGAGGTTCGATGACATGTCGTGGGGAGACCTGGTCCGGGACGCGGCGGGGTGGCACGGGGTCGCCACCCCCGGGTCGGCGCACGCCTGCGGGATCTCTCGTGCCACCTACCAGCGGCGCACCGACGACGAGGGGTGGCGCGCCCCGTTCGACAACTCGGCGGTGCGGCTCTTGCCCGGGCACCCGGACGCCCCGATCCACCGACTAGCAGCGGCGTTGGCGCACGTCGGCTACCCCGCGGCGGTGACGAGATGGTCGGCGCTGCACCTCCTCGGTGTCGAACGGCTCGCCCCGAGCAACGTCCAGCTCCTCGTGCCAGCGCGTCGGACCTCGCCGGAGGTCCCCGGCATCGAGGTCGTGCGTACCCGCCGCTGGCTCGACTCGCACCTGCAGGAGGTCGACGGGATCTGCTGTGTGACACCGGCGCGGCTGATCACCGACCTCGCTGATCCTGCGAACGAGGACACGTTGAGGCGCAAGTCGATCGAGCTGCGCTTCCGGGACGAGGACTTCCTCGACGAGCTGGAGCGTGTCGACGCGGACCGGCGACGCTACCGCGGCCGGCACAAGGCCGTGCGGGTCCTGCGCGACCTGCGGGGCGACGGATCCGACTCGGGTTTCGAGTACGTCGCCCGCGATCGTCTCACCGACATCGGGCTCGCGCCCGATGCACAGCAGCTCGAGGTGAAGGCGGCGACCCGGACCTACCACCTCGATCTGGCCTGGGAGTGGGCGTTCGTGGGCGTGGAGTGCCTCGGTTTCGCCTACCACGGCGGCCGTGCCCAGTTTCAGCGCGACGTCGAACGTTCCAACGACATCGCGACGGTCGATCGGTGGCGCATCCTCCGGCTCACGTGGCCGATGCTGTGGGACCCAGGCTGGTCGCAGTTCGTCTACCAGCTCCGCCGCCTCCTCCGCGTCCGCACCCCCTGACCCTCCAGGCCGCGGGCGCCTCTCCGGGAACCGGGTCTGCGTGGAGACCTGGCCTCACATGTGATGCCAGGTCTCCACGGAGTGGGGGGTGGGGTGGGCTCACGCCCCGATGGCGTCGAGAACCTCGTCGAGCGGGGCGTGTCCCTGGGCGGTCTCGTCCACGTGCGCGTACACGACCTCGTCGCCGGGGTCGATCACGAAGGTCGCTCCGAGCTGCTGCCAGCGCGGGCCGGGCTTGCCGATGCGTTCGCCCGCCAGCGTCGCTCGGAGCCAACCCTTGGGGTTGCTCGCCCCCAACAGCTGCCACGAGCTGGCCCGCAGCACCACCTCCGCCGCCTGTGCCGCCGCGGCGTCGCGATCGAGCAGGACCGGGAAGTCGATGTCGTGGTCGGCGATGAAGGCGCGGGCGTAGCGTCGTCCTCCGGTGCCGACGGCGACGAGCTGCGCCCCGGCGTCCTCGATGTCCTCCATGGCGTCACGCAACTGCGCGACGTACTCGCGGCAGAAGATTCAGCCGAAGTGGCGCAGCAGCACGATGACCGTGCGTTGCTTCTCCCAGAAGTCGCCGAGTCGGTGCGGGGCGTCGTCGGGGTCGGGGAGCGTGATGTCGGCGAAGCGGCGGAGGTCCACGGCAGGCACCCTACTGCCGATCCCACCTCGACTCGCGCGGTGTCGGCTCGGGCGGAGGGAGGTCAGCCGCCGGGAGGCCGGTAGTCCACCTCGATGCTGGTCGCGGTGTCGACCTCCTCCGGCGTCAGCAGCACGGTGGTCTCGACGCCCACCGCCCCGCTGGCCGACACCGCGAGGGCGAGCGCCGCGGCCGTGGCGTTGTCCGGCATGTCCACGATCAGGAACACGTCGACGTCGCCGAAGGCGAAGTGGAAGCTCTCGAGCGAGCCGCCGTGCGCCTCGGCGAGCGCCCCGATCGTGTCCCGGCGACTGGTGCCACCCTCCCGTCGCAGACCCGCTGCACCTTCCGGGGCGAAACGTGCCTGGTACAGGTACTTGGGCATGACGTCTCCTGACTTTGATCCAGCCAGTCTCCGCCGGGGCAGGCAGCCGGGTCAAGCTCTCCGGCGTGTGGGTGACCCGGAACCTGACCGAGCCCGGTGACCGAGCCCGGTGACCGAGCCCGGTGACGCAGCCCGGTGACGCAGCCCGGTGACCGAGCTCGGCGGTGCCGACCTCAGCGGCGGCGACGAGGTGGGTCGTCGTCCCCGGAACGTGCCGGGTGATGCGCGAACAGGCCGTCATCGTCGATGAGGAAGTCCGACGGTACGCGCGGGATGTCCTGCTCCTCGGGCGGCTCCGGAGGCGCGGCGGCCGCGGGCGGCCGCGTCGGCGCGTCGGTCGCGGGAGACGGCGTGGGCGCGTCGGCCTCGGGCTCGTCCGCGAGGGATGGAGCCGGCTCCTCCTCCGGTAGCTCGCTCGGCTCCTCCTCGATCGCCGGCCGGTCCGGGTCGGATGCGGCGGCCGCTGACGGTTCCTCGACGGCCTCGTCCACCGCCGGCTCGGCCTCGAACTCGCTCGTCGGGTCCTCGGACCCGGTCTCGGAGTCGGCGTGGAAGGCGGGCTCGACGACGGGCGGCTCGCCCCGGTCGGGGTCGGGGACGGCGGGCTCGAAACCCACGTCATGCTCGGCGCCCCACTCGGCCTCAGCGCCCACGCCGACCTCGGCACTCACCTCGGGCAGGGCGCTCACGCCGGGCTCAGAGCCCACCTCGGGTACCGGCGGCGGCTGCGACGCTGCGTCGGTCGCCTCCTCGGGATGGATGATCGCGTGCAGCCTCGACTGCGCGTCCGCGATGAGGCGCTCGAGCCCCTCTTGGTCCACCTCGAGCGGGTCAGACGGATCGGGAAGCCGGGTCCGCGCCCCGTCGGAGGGCGGCGCGACGTCCTTGGTCCACGATCCGGTCGCCTTCTCCGAACGCGCATCGCGCTTGCGCGAGCGATCGGAACGACGGGGCCGTTGATCGACGTTGACGGGAACGTCGTCCGCGACCTCGCGATCCGCCCCGTACGGGTAGGCGCTGTAGTAGTAGCCGTAGTAGGTGTCGCCGGGGGCGATGTTGTTGAGGATCAACCCATCAGGGGGCGTCCCGACGCCGGCGAGGCGCTGCGTCGCGAGCCGGATCTCACCCCGCCCCGTCTCGCCGATGTTGACGACCAGGAACGTCGCGTCGCACACGGGTGCCAGTTCCAACGGATCGGCGACGGCGAGGATCGGGGGCGCATCGACGATGACGAGGTCGGCGCGGTCACGTGCCTCGGTCAGTACCTTCGCCATGCTGGGAGAACCGAGCAGCTCGGCTGGGTTCGGGGGGATGCGGCCGGTCGTGACGAGTTCGAGGTTCTCCACCCCGGGGACGGGCTGCACCACGTCGTCGAGGTCGAGGTCGCCCATGAGGACGGTGGACAGACCGTCGTTGCCGCGCCGCATCGCGAACACGTTGTGCACATCGGGGTGGCGCAGATCCGCGTCGATCAGCAGCACCCGGTTCCCGGCCGACGCCGCGACGGTGGCGAGGTTGGCGCTGATCGTCGTCTTGCCCGCGGACGCGCCGGCGCTCGTGATCAGCAGCGTGTGGTGGCCACGCGCCGCGGTCATGAAGCGCACGTTGCTGCGCAGCGTGCGGAAGGCCTCGGCGGAACGGCCCTGCGGCTCGGTCTTGGAGGGCAGGCGGTGCGTGCCCTTGAGGTCGTCCCAGTGGGCGATGTGGCCGAGTATCGGCGCCCCGCCCGCCGACTGCGACGCGTCATCGTCGTCACGGATGGCGTCGTCGAGGTGATCGCGTAGGAACGCCAGACCCAGCCCCAGCATCGTGCCGAGGACGAGCGCGAGGATCCCCGTCCGCAGAGGCTTGGGGGAACTCGGCGCGGCCGGGACCGTGGCGGGGCGGATGATCTGGCCACCACCGCGCAGGACCTGCTCGGTCGCCTGGCTCGTCGCGAGCTGCGCCGACAGCTGCCCGGCCTGCGCGAGCAACGTGGTCCGCTCCTGGCGCAGCGCGTCACCTTCGGGCGACTCGGCGGGCAGACGCGCGAGTTGCAGGTCGATCTCGTCCAGGCGTTGGCGCAGCTCCTGGGTGCGCGCCTGGAGTTCCTCGATGGCGGCCGACGCGCGTTCGATGGCGTCGTCGCGGCGCCACTGCAGGTAGCCCTCGGCGAACCCCTGTGCCAGCGCGGCGGCGGTCTCGGGCGTGCCGTTGGTGGCGCGCACCTGCATCACGTTGGTCTCGCCGACCACGGTGGCGTCGACCTTGTCGAGCAGCGACTCCACGTCCTCGTCGCTACCGATGTTCTCCTTCACCAGTTCGGCGACGGGGACGCTGTGGAGGATCTCGCGTTGGGTCTCGATCGCGCCCCGCCCCAGCAGCGCCTCCTCCAGAGCCGACACGTCCCCGCCGCCGGTGAAGGGCTCGACCACGAGCTCGGCGCGGGCGGTGTAGAGCGGGTCCTGGCGCAGCGTGAACGCCATCGCCGCGGCGACCACGAGCACGACCGTGACGAGCACGGTCCACTTCCGCCGCTTGAGGACGGTGAGGTAATCGCGCAGGTCGAGCACATCGCCGGTGTAAGGCTGTGTCTCGTCCAACCCGTCTCCGCCTGCGGTCCGGTCGTGGGGGAGCGGAGCCTACCCGTCGACCCCGGGGAGGGTCGCGGCGACGGTACCGACAGAAGGGATGTGGCGACGCACCCAGCTGCTCGGGGCGCGCACATCGGTGTCGACGCCGCATCGATGTGGTTAGGCTCCAACGATCCGGGCGCTGGGGAGCGTCCCGGTCCAGAGAGGGGATGGAGTCATGGCCGATCTGAGTCGACGGGTCTTCCTGCGCGGGGCGGCCGGTGCCGCGGGCGGGGCGCTGCTCGCGGGACCGTTCGGGGGGTTGCTCGCGGCGGCAGCTCGCGCGGAGGGTCGCGGCCCGGCGCCGTACCCGCTGCGGCCCGTCCGCGACCTGCGTGACGGGACGGTGCGGCTGTGGCTGCCGAAGGGGTTCGAGTACCGCTCGTTCCACGACACCGACGGCGCTCCGATCGTGCTCGGTGACGACACGGTCCTGCCGGGGCGACACGACGGGATGGCTGCGTTCGCCGGCCCGGACAGCGACAGCGTGTGGCTGGTCCGCAACCACGAGGTCAACGGCAACGTGGTCGACGGGGCGTTCGGCCCCGGGACGCCGTACGACTCGTCCGCCCTCGGCGGCACGACGACGGTGCTGGTCGATCGCTTCGGCAACGTCGAGGATGCGTTCACCTCGCTCAACGGCACGCAGATGAACTGCATGGGCGGACCCATGCCGTGGGAAAGCTGGATCACCTGCGAGGAGACCGTCAACGGCCCCGACGTCGGCCCCGACTTCACCGGCAGATCCAACGAGGACCTCACTCAGAAGCACGGGTACATCTTCGAGGTGCCCGCCGACGGGCAGTCGTCGCGCATGCCGATCAGGAACGCGGGGCGGTTCGCGCACGAGGCGGCGGTGTGGTCGGAAGCGGATGGGCACCTGTACCTGACCGAGGACAACTTCGGCTTCCCGTCCGGCTTCTACCGCTACGCACCCCCGACACAACCGACGCCGTCCGAAGGCCTCGCCGATGGCGGCACGCTGCAGATGCTCGCGGTGGAGGTGCCGCAGGCCGACCTCGCGGCATCACAGCCGGAGGGCGCGACCTACGACGTGACGTGGGTCGACATCGAGGAGCCGGATCCGACCTTCGCTTCAGGCACGACGAACAACGAAGCGATCCGGGCTGTCGGCGATCAAGGCCGTGCGAAAGGAGCGGCGTGGTTCTCGCGGCTCGAGGGCGCGGTCTACGAGGACGGGATCGTCTACTTCTGCTCGACCCAGGGTGGGGGCGCACCAGAGGCCGGTGCGGGGCCGATCCGCAACGGGTTCGGCAACGGCTTCGGGCAAGTTTGGGCCTACGACGTCATGGCGGAAGAGCTCCGTCTCGTCTTCGAGTCACCAGGGCCCGAGGCGCTCGACCTGCCGGACAACGTGACGGTCGGACCCAACGGCGCGCTGGTGCTGTGCGAGGACGGTCCCGTCGACAACTACCTGCGCGGACTGACACCCGACGGCCACGTCTTCGACATCGCCCTCAACCGGCTGCGGCGCAACGACCCGCCCCACGCGAAGCGCTACGGCGAGGAGTTCGCCGGGGCGACCTTCAGCCCCGACGGGCACACGCTGTTCGTCAACATCCAGGCCTCGTCCGGTGTGACCTTCGCCATCTGGGGCCCGTGGGCAGCGATCGGCGTCTAGCCCCGTCCTAGCCGGGCCTGCGTGGAGACCTGGCCTCACATGTGAGCACAGGTCTCCACGCAGCGGGCACGGCGGGGTCGGTAGCGGCGGGACGGCGTCAGGTGCAGTTGTCCTCCTCCCAGGCGAGGATGTTCGACTCAGCCTCGGCGACGCCCTCGGCCTCCATGTCGTCGTTGGCGATGGCGTCGCCGAACAGCTCGACGTCGTCGCGGATCTCGGCCGGCGCGACCGCCGCGAGCTGCTCGAGCTGCTCGTCGGTCGGGCGCGAGTCCTGGGACTCCAGCACCTCGACGAGGTCGCAGTAGGCGGCCGCGTCGCCGGCGTCGCCGGTCGCGTCGTCGTCACCGCCACAGGCACCCAGGAGCAGCGTCCCGGCCGTGGCGGCTGCCAGCAGCCCCGCCGAACGTCCCGTCGCGATCCGTCGCATGCGCGTTCCTCCAGTCGTCGTCGAGTGCCTCATCGGGGCGCCGATGCGACGAGTTCGACGTCCCAGGTGAAGTCGAAGTGGGTGCCGGTGCAGGTCTCGGGCGTTGCGGCCTTGGCGCCGTAGCGCTGGCTGTGGACGACCCCGTCTTCGTTCGAGACCTCCAGCGAGGTGGTCGTGTAGACCGTGCCGTCGTCGACGTCCCACCAGTTCGAGCCGTTGGCCCGTTCCAGGGTGTGGCCGGCGAGCGAGCCGGAGTAGCAGGTGAGTTGCATCCGTTCAGCAGATGCCAGAGCTGCGGTCGGGAGCGAAGCCACGATCGCGGCGGTGACCGCGATCGCGGCGGTGCGGATCCTCATGGGTGCTTCCTTCAGGTCGGTGACAGGACGCCGACGATGCTCCGTGACCGGCCCCGCCCGTGTCACGGGAGCGGTGTCCCGAACCGCACGGGAGGAAGTCGGGACAGGAACGGGACACGGACGACCCGCGGGAGCGGCACACTCCACCCACATCCGACAGGACCACGCCCCATGAAGCCACCTCGGTGACCGCGGTCGCCACGCGCGCCCCGTCACTGCCGCGCGCCCGCACCCCCGTCCTCGCATGGTCCCTGGCGGTCTGGAGCCTCGCTGCCGCCGTCGGCGCCGTCGTGATCGGCGTCGCATGGCCCATCGAGTCACCCGAGCCCTACTCGCTCGTCCTCGGCAGCGTCTACCCCCTCGTCGGGGCGCTGATCGCGTCGCGCGAACCGCGCAACGCCGTGGGTTGGCTGCTGATCGCCATCGGCCTGACCGAGGCCTGCTCGGTGCTCGCTATCGCGTGGGCCCCGGTAGCACTGGACGTCTCGCCGGGCACGCTGCCGGGCGGGCAGGTCGCGGCGTGGTTGGCGGACTGGCTGTGGATGCCCGGTCACGACCTGCTGCTGACGTTCCTACCCCTGCTGTTCCCCGACGGCCTCTTGCCGTCGAAGCGGTGGTGGCCGCTCGCGGTGCTCGCCGCGGTCGCCCTGTCGCTGCGCCTCGCCGCCCCGATGACCGTGCTGCCACAGCTGCGGCTGCGTCACTCGGCCTACGAGTTCTACCCCGACGAGCGACTGGCCACGGCGCTGGGGACGCTCGGCTACGACCTGCTCCGCGTCGCCGCCATCGGCTGCGTCGTCGCGCTGCTGTGGCGGCTGTGGCGCATGCCGGCCGACCGCCGCGGGCCGTACGTGTGGTTCGCCGGCGGAGCCGCGTTGACGGTGCTCCTAGTCGTGCCCATCGCCTTCATCACCGACGCGGCCGTCCTCGACGTGGTGCGGGTCGTGGCGGTGCTGAGCCTGCCGGCCGGGGCGGCGGTCGCGATCCTGCGCCACAAAGCGTACGGCATCGACGTTGTCGTCAACCGCACGCTCGTCTACCTCGGGCTGAGCGCCGTGCTCGTCGCGGTCTACCTCGGCTCGGCTGCGCTCGTCGACGCTCTCATCGAGGAACCCGGCACGGTCGCGACCGTCGGCGCCGCCGCGGCGACGGCGCTCGTGTTCACGCCGCTGCGCGACCGGCTCCAGCGCGTGGTCGACCGGCTCATGTACGGCGACCGCGACCGCCCGCACGACGTCGTCTCCGCGATCGGGAGCCGACTCGGGACCACCACCACCGACGTCCTCGCTGACGCGGCCGCACACATCGCGACCAGCCTGCGGCTTCCCTACGTCGGCATCGAACTCGCCGACCCGGCAGGTGTCCGGCTGCTCGCGGCGAGCGGGGCGGCGGTCGAGCCCGTCGAGCGCCTGCCGCTGCTAGCCAACGGTGCCGTCGTCGGTCACCTCGCCGCAGGGGTCCGGCGTGGTCAGGCGCGCCTGTCGGAACGCGACCGTGCCGCACTCGAGCAGGTGGCGAGCATCGCGGCGGCAGCGGTCCGCCAGGTCCAGCTGACCGACGAGCTACGACGCGCACGCGGCCGGCTCGCCAGCAGCCTCGAGGACGAGCGTCGACGCATCCGCCGCGACCTGCACGATGGGCTCGGCCCGGCGCTGGCGACGGTCGTGATGGGCCTCGAGGAGGCCCGAGCCGTCCACCGTGACGATCCCGACCGCACCGAGGAGCTTCTGCTCGACCTCAAGGGCCAGACCCGCCGCGCGGTCGAGGACATCCGCGCGCTGGTGTACGGGCTGCGGCCACCGGCCCTCGACGACCTCGGGTTGCTCGGGGCGGTGCAGCAGCTGGTCTCGGGGACGGCGGCGCGCACCGGCATCCGCGTGGAGGTCGAAGCTCCCGGGTCGCTGCCCGCGCTCCCGGCGGCGATCGAGGTGGCCGCGTTCCGCATCGTGCAGGAGGCGCTGACCAACGTCGTGCGTCACGCTGCGGCGGGCTCCGCCGTCGTGACGTTGGCGTGTGAGCCCGGTGAGTTGCGGGTGCGCGTCCGCGACGACGGATCGGGGCTGCCGGACCGGCTCGTGCTCGGTGTCGGTCTGACGTCGATCCGCGAGCGCGCCGAGGACGTCGGCGGCACCGTCACCATCACCTCCGATGGCGGGACGGTCGTGGACGCGCTGCTGCCGGTGGTGTCAACGTGACCCCGTTGCTTGCGGTGGTGTCGACGTGACCCCGTTGCGCGTCTTCATCGCCGACGACCACCCCGCCTTCCGCCGTGGCCTCGCCGGGATGCTGTCGACGGTCGAGGGCATCGAGGTCGTCGGCGACGCGCCCGACGGGGCCATCGCGATCGAGCGGGTCGCCGAGCTGCGCCCCGACGTGGTCCTCATGGATCTTCACATGCCGGTCATGGGAGGGATCGAGGCGACGGCCGAGATCGCGGTCCGGTCACCGGACTCGGCGGTCGTCGTGCTGACGATGGTCGAAGACGACGACGCGCTGCTGGCTGCGATGCGGGCGGGGGCGACCGGTTACGTGCTGAAGGGGGCCGATCAGGACGACGTCGTGCGGTCGATCCGCGCGGCCGCTGCCGGCGAGGTGATCTTCGGCCCGGGCATCGCCGGCCGCGTGGTGCAGCTGCTCACGGGGCGCCGCCCCGTCACGGCGGCCGACCGCTTCCCCACCCTGACCGAGCGCGAGCTCGAGGTGCTCGACCTGGTCGCCAGTGGTCTGCGCAACCCCGAGATCGCCGCGCGACTGGTCGTCAGCGAGAAGACCGTGCGCAACCACATCTCCAACATCTTCGCCAAGCTGCACGTCGATCGCAGCGGGGCGATCGTCCTCGCCCGCGACGCCGGCCTGGGCCGGACCCGCACGCCCTGAGGGAGACTGCGTGGAGACCTGGCCTCACATGTGAGCACAGGTCTCCACGCAGCGAGGTTGGTCGCGTGCTGGCGCCGAGGCTAACGAGCTACACGTGGGGCGCGGGGCGTGCCTCAGCAGGTGGAGTGGATGAGCGCCCCGACGGCCTCGCCCGCGTCGGCGAGGTGGTTGTAGCGCTCGACCGCCTCGACCGTGCCGAGTACCTCGACGGTGATGCCCCGCGTCTCGAGCTGCTCGACGACCGCGTCGGGGACGGTCAGCCTTCCGTGTTGGCCACGGGTGAGGATGACGGTGCTCGCCCCGCCGTCCACGAGCTCGTCGGTGTCGGCGGCCTGCACACCGTCGTGGCTGGTGCCGGTCTCGTTCCAGTCCCAGTCGCGCGCCCCGCCGGGCCAGAGCTTGGCGTCCTTGAAGCTGCCCACCGGCGTCTCGATGCGGCCCCAGTCGAGCCGGGTGATGCGGGGCGAGCTGTCCACGCCATGGCCCTTCCACGGGCGGAGGCTGCGTGGAGACCTGGCCTCACATGTGAGCACAGGTCTCCACGGAGCGAGGGTGGTCGTGTGCCTGGGCCGAGGCTAACGAGCTACGCGTCGGGGCGCTCGCGCAGCTCGCGGAGGCGTTCGAGGTAGGGCAGCGCCCCGACATCCTTCGCCCGGCCGGCCGCGTCGCTTCGACGCGATGACGTTGTCGAGGGCGGCGATCCGAACCTCGTGCCCGTGCAGCTCGACGATCACCGCGTTGCCGACCATGCCGCGGTACCCACGCTCGATGCCGTCCGGCCACATCACGACGTCGACGTCCCCGGCGTCGGTGACGAAGCAGGCCGAGACGAACTGGCCGACCGAGGCGCCGTCGAGGGGGACGTCGAGGGGCTCTGCGCCGGGCGGGGCGAGCCTCGCCCCGAGGTCCTTCAGTGCCTCCGCCAACCTCCTGAGGTTGTCGCGATCGTACGCCGGGCACCCGTCGACGGCGACGGTGGGCAGGGGCGATCCGTCGCGAGCGAGGCGACCCCACCGATGATGATGGACTCCACGTGGTGGCGCTCGGGCGCATCGAGGACGCGACCGAGGTCGACGGATCGCTCACCCCGCACGGCGTCTGCGAACTGCGTGGCGGAGCGGCGCCTGAGCGCGCGCGGGCCGTCAGCCCGAACACCACCCGGGCGGCGGAGGATAATCGACCCATGCAGTCGGTCATCAGCGCACCTCGGCTAGCGTCGCCCCGACCTCGTCCCGGAGACCTCCTCGTGCGTCGCGACCTGGCCGTGCTCGGCCTGCTCGCCCTCGCGCTCGCCGCGACCACGGCGATCGCGACCCTGCCGGCGGTCGGGCAGAACGTGCCCGAGCACCTCGACCCGGCGTTCCACGAGCTGATCGACGACGCGCTGTTGCACGGCACGGTCACCCCTCCCGGCGCCGAGATCACCGAGAAGGACAGCGAGCGCGTCGCCTACGACGAGCTCGCCTACGGCTACCCCGCCCTGACCGAGGAGCAGCTCACCGGCACCTACTTCAAGGACGGCCGCTTCGGCCCGGTGGATGCTGCTCGCACCTACTCGCCCCGCGCCGACGTGACCATCGTGCGCGACGCGCGCTGGGGCGTGCCCCACATCTACGGCGAGACCGACGCGGCGATGGCGTTCGGGGCGGGGTACGCCTCGGCGGAGGACCGGCTGCCGATCATGGAGCTGCTGCGGGCGCTGGGCCGCGCCGAGGCGTTCGAGCTGCTCGAGCACAACGCGGCGTGGCTCGCCGACGCCGAGCTGGTCCGCGCCTACGGCTACACCGAGAAGGAGTTCCAGGCGATGATCGACCGCCTCCCGGAGCTGTACGGGCAGGACGGGCAGGACGTCGTCACCCTCCTCGAGGCGCACGCCGCCGGCATCAACCACTTCATCCTCCAGATGCAGGAGGGCCGGGTCGACGCGCCGGTCGGGCTGGCCGACCTGCTCCCGCCCAACACGGTCGCACCGTGGCGCCCCACCGACATCGTGGCCGTGGTCTCGATCGTGCGTGCGCTGTTCGGCGCCGACGGCGGCAACGAGCTCGCAAACGCCGCGCGTTTCGCGGAGCTCACCGAGGCGTACGGCGCGGACCAGGCACGTGCCGTCTACGAGGACTTCCGCAACCGGCACAACCTCGACGGCCCGTTGCACACCACCGAACCGTCGTTCACGTTCATGCAGACCGACCTCGCCCTGCCCGGCACCGACGGCAACGTCTCGGGCTTCTCGTCCGGCGCCCCGGGGCCGGTTGGCATCATCGAGGAGCTCGGCTCGCTCTTCCCCGGCGGGCAGGCGCAGGCCGCCGCCCAGCTCGGCGCACTCGCCGAGGCCGCGCGCATCAGGTGGGAGCGCGTCGCGCTCGAGACCGCCGGTGGCGCGGACCGGCGCGCAGCGCCGGGAGCACACGCCGGACGCGACTCGCCGTCAGGCGAGTCGCTCGAGACCGCCGGTGGCGCGGACCGGCGCGCAGCGCCGGGAGCACACGCCGGACGCGACTCGCCGTCAGGCGAGTCGCTCGAGAACGACCACCTCGCCGTGGACCTGTCGCGCGCGGCCGAGGCGTCGATGAGCAACTGGCTCCTCGTCGGCGGCGAGCACACCACCACCGGCTTCCCGATCGTGCTCGGCGGTCCGCAGGCGGCCTACTTCGACCCGCAGATCCTGGTCGAGGCGGAGCTGCACTCGCCCACGATCCACGCGCGGGGCGCCGGCTTCCCCGGCCTGTCGACCCTGGTGGTGATCGGGCGCTCGCACGAGGCGGCGTGGACCGCGACCGCGGGCGGCTCGGACATGATCGACACCTACATCGAGGTGCTGTGCGACCCCGACGGTGACGCCCCGACCGAGGAGGAGGTGCACTACCTGCACGACACCGACGGCGACGGCGAGCCCGAGTGCGTGCCGATGGACGTGCGCCTGCACCGCGAGGCGACCACGCTGCCCGGAGGGGAGCTGCTCCCCGCCATCTACGCCGAGCGCACCGTCCACGGGCCGGTCACCGCACGCGGGACGCTCGGCGACACGCCGGTCGCGGTCAGCCGCAAGCGCTCGACGTACCTGAAGGAGCTCGACCCGGCCATCTCGATCCTGAAGATGAACCGCGGCGAGGCCGACACCGCCGAGGACTTCATCGCGGCGTTCGCCGACCACAACCTGTCCACCAACTGGGCCTTCGCCGACCGCGACGACATCGGCTACGTCCACGGCGGGCTCTACCCGCGCCGCCCCAACACGATCCACCCCGACCTGCCGGTGTGGGGCACCGGCGCGTGGGAGTGGGAGCCCGCCGGGGCGGGGGAGGAGGGCCGGGGCACCGACGACTACCACTCCATCGACGAGCACCCCCACGAGGCCAACCCCGACCGCGGGTTCGCGGTGTCGTGGAACAACCGCACCGCGCCGGGGTGGGGCGAGGACGACAGCGGCTGGGGCTTCTCGTCGGTTTACCGCAGCGACCTGCTCGAGGATCAGCTCGAGGCGGCGGTCGCGCGGGGCGAGAAGATCAGCCCCGTGACGCTCGTGCAGATGATGGAGCGGGCGGGACTGACCGACCTGCGCGCGACCCACGACCTGCCGCTACTGCTACGCGTGCTCTCCTCGACCGACGCGCCGTCGCAGCGGGCGGCGCAGATGCGCGATCTGCTCGCGGAGTGGATCGACCCCGCCGCGAACCCCGCCGGGGTCGGGCTGCGCCGTGACGGGGACCGCGACGGCGACTACGACCGTGGGGCGGCGGTGGCGATCATGGACGCGTGGTGGGAGCCGCTGATCCACGCCATGTACGACCCGGCGCTGCGTCAGCCGGTCGACGAGGTGTCACGGCAGGACCTCCACAACGCCCCGAGCTTCGGAGGGTCGGCTTTCGCGGGCGGCTTCTACGGCCAGGTGTGGACCGACCTCGCGATGGTGCTCGGCGACGAGGTGGCGAGCCCGACCAGCCAGGTGTACTGCGGGGCGTCGGCGCTCGGGACCGACGGCACCCTGGAGTCGTGCGCCACGGCGCTGTGGGCGTCGCTGGAGCAGGCCGGTGCCGCGCTCGCGGCGGACCAGGGCGACGACCCCGCCGCGTGGCAGGCCGACGCCGCGGGCGAGCGCATCCAGTTCATCCCGCCCACCTCGGGCTCGATGCACTGGGTCAACCGCCCGACCACCCAGGTGCTGGCGATGTTCGGCGCTGACGCCCCGCCTGCGCCGTCCGCACCGCGTCCAGCCGCCCCGCCGGCCCCGCCCGCCCCGCTGCCGACCACCGGGGGCGGGCTCGCGGCGTTCGGGGCGCTGACGCTGCTCGGGGCGGCCCTGCTCGGCGCGGCCCTCGTGCGCAGACCGGGCCGCCACCGCCCTCGCGTTCGCTGCGTGGAGACCTGGCCTCATAGGTGAGCACAACTCCACACGGAGGGGGGGTCGGGGCGGGGGGAGGCGTCAGGCGAGGACGGCGCGTACCTGCACCCAGTCGAGAGCGAGCGCGGCGCCGGTGTCGTCGCCGGGCTGCAGCCACGCCCCGGCGGGGCCCTCGGCGTAGCGCGCGTCGACCATCGCTCCGGTCACGATCCGCCCGTTGCACACGAACGTCAGCGACGGCCCGAAGGTCACGGCGGTGAGCCGATTCGGGGCGTCGGCGTGCAGGGGGATGTCATCGGCCAGCATCCCGTCGTGCACCGGCTGGTAGGCGCCGTCGAGCAGCCCGACGCGGAAGCGCCGTTCGCCGGTCACGGTCCACAGCACGTAGCGCTGCTCCGACGACTGGCGGAAGTACATCCCGAAGGTCGTCCCGGGCGCGCCCTCGAGCAGCTGCATCGACGCCTCGATCACGACGTCACGGAGCGATCGCGGGTCGAACGGCTGGCCGACCGGCAGCGCGGGCTCCTGGGCGCGCACGACCAGACGACCGTCCTCGATGCTCGCGGGCCCGAGCTGCTGGTCGGGGTCGTCGAAGGTGCGGGTGAAGAGGACGGGGGGCGGTTGCGACGGTGGCTCGAGCGACGTCACGCGGACTCCGGCATCGGGATGATGAAGTTGACGATCGGGTCGGTGAGCTCGACGCCGAGGACCTCCTCTACGCCGCCCACCAGTCCGGCCGCATCACGCACGATAGCGATGGGGTTGCCGTGGGCGACGCCGAGCAGCACCTTGTAGAGGCCGAGCGCGATGCGCAGGCCCTTGCCGACTGCGGCGGAGAAGTCCTCGCGCCAGACCGGGTCGGTGTACTTGCCCGTCTTGGCGTTGCGCTTGCCGAACGTGTAGGCGATGCCCGCGGTCGCGTTCACACCCACCGACGCATCGGCTTCCGGGCCGCCGGCACCTTGGATCGACACCGACGTGTCCCAGCCGAGGCTCGGGAGCTGCCCGGGAGGCGGCGTCGGGGCGTGTGGGTCAGGTTGGCGGCCCGGCGGCGGCGGCGGTGGTGGCGGGCGCTGCTCCTCGCGGAAGCGGCGGATGGTCACGTCGATGTCGGCACGCCGCTGGCGCGGCAGGTCCTGGTCGGCGGGGGTCGTCGGGGCGCCAGCGCCGGCGATGGCGGGGGGGCCGAGCGGCACGCTGCCGCTGCGCATGGTGTCGTGGAGAGCCTCGCCGGTGTGGCGTGCCCGTCGGGTCGACAGGTCCTGGTTCTCTTCGGCGCCCGTCAGGCCTTCGCGGGGGTGGCGCCAGCGCGGGCTGGCGTGGCCGATGACGTTCGCCTTGGCCACGACCCGAGGGGCACCGGAGGCCTGCTCCTCGGTCTCGGCAGCGACCCGCCGTAGTTCCTCGCGGCCACCCGCGCCAACCTGGTCGTTGCCGGTCGGGTTGAAGAACACCGAGCCGCGCACCTTCCGGGGATCCTCCGGCACGAGCTGCGGCGGCCCCGCAGGCTGGCCGCCCTGCTGCTGCCCACCACCCTGTTGCTGTCCGGGGGCTGGTTGCTGGCCTTGACCGGAAGGCAGGCCGGGCGGGGCGGGCCCGACGCCCGACCACGTCCCGCCAGCCGAGGGGTCGGTCGGCACCTCGGTGCCGGGAACGGTGCCGGGGAAGCCTGGACCACCGACGACAGGCACGCCGGGAGGCGGAGGCAGGAACCCGGTGACCGGGTTGTACCCGAACGGGGCGCGTTTCCCCCAAGCGGGGACGTCCTCGAGGTTGGTGCTGAGCTGCTCGCCCATGCCGACGCTGACCCCGCCCCCGGCGATAGCCTGCGCCTCGACCCCGATGCCGGCAGAGACCTGCGCCCCGGTGACCGAGTCGTCCATCTCGGGATTCTGGCCGTAGCTGAGCACCGAACCCCAGCCGTAGGTGACCCCTCCCTGCCCGCTGACGCCCCCGCCCCCCCCGACGCCGCCACCGACGCTGCCCTGGAGTCCGACCGTGATGTAGGCCCGCATCGACCTGTGCCGGTAGCTGACGTGGATATCGAGCACCGCGCTGACGCCGGCCCCGAGACTCGCACCGCCGAGGAAGTGCGCATCGCCACCGATGCCGCCGGTGAGGCCGATGGTGAAGTGGTCGCCCTCGGGCTTGAGCAGCGACTGCAGGATGTTGCGGCCCAGCGTCTGGGCCCGACGGACGCCCTCGCGAGCGGCGGCGACGTACTGCTGACCGTAACGGCGTATGGCCTCGATGATCTCCCGCGCGCTGGCGAGCGCGGCCTCGATCTTGGGCTTCAGCCACTTGACCACGAGCCACATCACGGCTTCCGCGATCGCGCGGGCCGCCCGCTGGACGATGCGCGCGATGAACCGGCCGACGGCTGCCAGTCCGTTCATAACCGCGTTGACCGCGCGTTCGATGACGCTGAAGATCGTGCGCACGATGGCTCGTACGGCGTTGCCGACCATCGTCAGGATGGTGGTCACGACGCTCACGGCCGCGGCGGCGAGTCGCTGGACGAAGCCCGTGATCAGCCGGGTGACGCTCGCGATGGCGCGCTGGACGGCCGCCACGATGCGGCTGATCACGCCCCGAACCGACGACAGGATCCGGCCCACGATCGACGCGACCACGCTGCCGAACGTGCGCGCGAACGCGCTTATCCGGTTGATCACCGCGTTGAGGCCGTTGCTCACGGCGGTCACGACGCGTTGCAGCGCCTGGCTGATGGCCGTGACGACCCGGGTGACCAGCGCCACGATGCTCTGGACGGCGGCGGTCACCATCGCGGCGACGCGCTGTACCAGGCCGAGGATCATGTTGACGACGCGTTCCGCCGCCTGGCGGATGCCGTTGACGAAGCCCATGATCTTGGCGCGGATGGCCCCGACGATGTCGCCGACGAGGTCGCCCTCGCCGCCGCGCTGCATCCAGGCAGTGACCTTCGTGCGGATCTGCCCGGCGAGTCCCGACATCATGCGCCGCACACCGCCGAACGCCCCGCCGATGGCTCCCGTGAGCAGCGACCCGCCCGATGCTGCGAGCCCGGGCAGGCCGCCGGTCACGAACGAGCGGATGGTGTTGATCACGGTGCCGATGGTGCTGCCGACGCCGCGAGCCTGACCGGCAGCGTCCTCGGCTGCCCCGCTGGTGCGGGACGCGGCGTCGGAGGCACCCTGGCGCGTCTCGCTGTTCGCACGCCCCATCAGGCTGCTCAGCGCTCGTTGCGCGAGCCCCTCGAGGAGGCCGCCACCGGACGGGGTGCTGACGTTCGTGGCGGTGTTGCCGACTGCCGCGGCGCCCGCCACGGACGGCTCGGTGGGCGCTTGGTAGTCGGGGAGGGCGATCTGAGCCGGGGCGCTCAGGTCGACGGCGCGGCTGAGCTGCAGCTCGTCGAGCCCACCCGGCATGGCCGCACCGAACGCGCCGGCTGCCGCTTCCCCCGCGCCGGAGGCCGCGTCCAGGCCCTTGCCCTCCGCGGGTCCCTCGGATGGCCCCGCGGTGCCCGGCCCCGCGGCGCCCGCGGCCCCGCCGCCGACCGCTGGGCCGACCTTGGACTCGAGGCCGTCGAGGCCACTGGAGGCGGTGTCCTCGATCGCGCCGCCGAGACCCGCGGCTGGGGCGGCTGCCTGCGCCGCGGTGCCGGCGAGCGCACCCAGCCCGGCACCACCGCCGGCCGCTCCGGCCAGCGCCCCGAGGCCTGCCGGACCCGCACCGTCAGCCGCGCCCGCAGCGCCCGCGTCAGCTCCTGCCAGCGCCCCGAGGCCTGCCGGACCCGCACCGTCAGCCGCGCCCGCCCCGTCAGCCGCGCCACCCTTGGCCTCACCGGTGGCCGCCCCGAGCGCCCCGGCCCCACCCGCGGCACCGCCACCGACCTCGCCCAGCGCCCCGGCGGCACCGGCGGCACCGCCACCGACCTGACCGACGACGTGCACCCCGACGTGAAGTACGCGGCCGAGCGCATCGGGCAGCTGATCGGGCTCGACATCATCGGCATCGGCCTCGCGGACTCGCGCGGAATCCGGCGCGGCGTGGTCGTGAATCTCGAGGCGGCGGTCGAGTCGATCAAGAAGGCGATCGACGAAGCCGAACTGACGGCGGGCGTGGAGATCGATTCGGTGCACCTGGCGCTGTCGGGCGCGCACGTCAAGGCATTCAACAGCCGGGGAGTCGTCGCCGTCGCCGGCAAGAACCGCGAGATCACGCGGGAAGATGTCAGGCGCGCGATCGATGCCGCCAAGGGGGTGGCGCTGCCC
>JAHWKY010000047.1 GCA_019347575.1 Actinomycetota bacterium
CCCCGCCGCCGTGGGCCTGCGCGGGGTGCACCACCTGGCGCCCTCGCTGTGGTGGGCCGCGGCTCCACATGTGGTTTTGGCCCCCCCCCCCCCCCCCCCCGCGAGGGTGATCTGTGAGCGGCAACGCTGCCCTGGGACCAGAGGTGAGACCGGTGGCCGATCACCTGACGCGGCACGCGGGGTTCAGCTTCAGCGGACACCGCACCGTGGGGCTCAACGTCATCCTGCAGCGTGAGCTCTCGGCGTCCGGAGCATCGGACGCCGCCGGGTACGTCGCGCTCCTCGAACGCGAGCCCGCCCGCTGGCAGGCACTCATCGACCAGCTCACGATCGGCGAGACGCACTTCTTCCGAGAGGCCGGTCACCTGGAGCTGTTGCACGGCCGGATCCTGCCGGAGCTCCGTGCGCGACGTCCGTCCGGGCACCGCTTCAAGCTGTGGAGCGCCGGCTGCGCCAGCGGCGAGGAGGCGTACACGCTCGCCCTCGTCCTCCACGAGAGCGGACTCTCCGACCGGGCGGACGTGCTGGGCACCGACATCTCACCGGCTGCGCTACGGGAGGCTGCCCGAGCCACCTACCGCCGTTGGTCGCTGCGGGGCGTCGAGGAGGACCGGGTCCGCGCCTACTTCCGTCGGGACGGTGACCGGTTCCGCCTCGACGAGCGCTTCGCCGGTGACGTCGACTTCCGGACGCTGAACCTGCTGCGTGATCCGTACCCGACGCCCGACGGCGGCTTCGACGTGGTGTTCTGCCGCAACGTGCTCATCTACCTGACCCCGGCCGCCGTGGCCCGGGTGGTGCAGCGGTTGGTCGAGTCGCTGGCGGAGGGCGGCTGGCTCATCACGGCGTCGTCCGATCCACATCTGAGCGGGATCGACAGCCTCGAGACCGTCGTGACCGCCGGCGGCGTGGTCTACCGGCGGCGGCGAGCCCACGGGCCGTCAGACGGCGAAGCCGAGGCCGACACCACCGACCGGCGGCAGCTCGGTCGGCACGGCCGGCCGACGGGCGGCGTCCGTCGCCGTCCGGCTCCCATCCGCTCGCGGCCGCCCCGCGCCCCGAGGCCAGCGCTCGACGACGAGCCCGATGTCGTCCTGCAGGCCGGTGATGTTCCCCAGGCTGAGCAGGACGACGTGCTCGCGCTGGTCGACGCCGGGCGGCACGAGGACGCGTTGGCGGCACTATCCCAGGGTGACGACAGATCACCGACCGACGCCCAACGGCACCATCTCCGCGCCGTGCTGCTGGTGGAGACGGGCCGTTGGCAGGAAGCGGTCAAGGCGGCCACGGCCGCGCTGTACCTCGACCCGTCCGCCGCCGTCACCGAGATCGTCCTCGGCCGGGCACAGCTGGGCCGCGGCGACCGGGCCGCCGCCGCTCGGGCCTTCCGCAACGCGCGGACGATCCTGTCCTCCTTGCCCGCCGACCAGCCGGTCGTCGACGGCATGCCGGCGGGACGGCTGCTCGCCGAGCTCGACGCGCTGGCATCCGCTCGTACCACGGTCGCTCCGTGACCACGGCGGGGAGCGGGGATCCGGACGCATCCGAACGAGCCGTGCTAGAGCAGCGCGCCAGGGAGCTCGCCCAGCCCGTGGACGACGAGCGCGGTGGTCTGACGGAGGTCCTCGGCGTCGTCGTCACCGACCGGCGTCTGGCCGTGCGGCTGACCGATCTGCGCGAGGTCCTGCCCGGCCGACGGCTCACACGCATCCCGCAAGCGCCCCCGGGGCTGCTCGGGATGATGAGCGCACGGGGGGAGCTGGTCACGGTGTTCGAGCTGCTAGTCGACGCGTCTGCCTCCGCCGGGCCAGACCACCCCCGGTGGGTGGTCGTCGTCGACGGGTCACGTGCCCCCCTGGCCTTCGCCGTCGACGAGGTCACCGGCACCGCCAGCATCGACCCCGGCGCGCTGCACGAACCGCACACCGCGGGCGCTCAGGACCAGTCTCCGGTCGAAGGGCTCACCGCCGACGGGGTAGGGCTGATCGACGTCGAACGGCTGGCAGGCGACCGCCGCTTCTGGCCGTACGCACCGGAACACGCAACCGGAACGGAGATCCGATGAGATCCATGACCATCACGAGGCAGGTGCTGGCGGGCTTCCTCGCCGCGGTGGTGGCGACCCTGCTCCTCGTGGTCGTCGCGACGGTGGCCCTGCGCCACGTCTCCTCCGTCAAGAGTCGGGTCATCGAGCGCGATGCGACACTCGTGATCGACGCGCACCGGTTGAAGGAGAGCCTCGCATCGCGTGCTGCCTTCGTCCGCGGCTACCTGCTGACCGGCGACCAGGGACAACTGACACTGGTCGAGGCGGAGGCGGCCGAGTTCGCCGGCATCCTCGCCACGCTCCGGGACACCGTGCACACCGATCAGGGCCGGCAGCTGCTCGACCGCATCCAGGCAGCCGAGGAGGAGTACGTCGACGCCGTCGACAACCTGCTCCAGGCGGCCAGCGGAACGGAGGTGACCGAAGAGCTGAAGGCTCAGATCGAAAGCCGTCTGTTCCCCGCGCAGCTGGCGGTGCAGTCCGCCGCGGACGAGTTCGTGACGCGTGAGCAGGACCTGATCACGTCAGCCGTCGCGGCGGCGGACGAGCGTGTCAGAACCGACCTTCAACTCGTGTGGCTGCTGGGAGCAGCGGCGGTCGCCATCGCCCTGGGTGTGGCCTGGTGGGTCACCTCACGGGTGTCGACGAAGCTGCGGGACCTGGCCGAGGCGGCCGACCGGTCGGCTGCCGAGATCGCCAGCAGCACCGGTCAGCTCACCTCCGGCGCGGCCCAACAGTCGGCCGGCGTCCAGCAGACCGTGGCGACCATCAACGAGCTGGCCGCCAGCGCGGACGAGACCGCGCAACGCGCACGTTCCGTCGCCGACAGCGCCGGACGGTCGGCAGAGGCCGCTGAGCGGGGCAGCGCCGCGGTCGACGAAGCGGTCGACGGGGTGCGCGTGCTCCAGGAACAGGTGGACACCATCGCCGACCGCATCCTGGGGCTGGCCAGCCGCGCCCGGTCCATCTCCGAGATCGTGGCCGTCGTCGACGACATCACCGAGCAGACCAACCTGTTGGCGCTCAACGCCGCGATCGAGGCCGCACGCGCCGGGGAGCACGGCAAGGGCTTCGGCGTCGTCGCCAGCGAGGTCCGCCGGCTCGCTGACCAGGCGCGCACCGCCAACGCCGAGATCAGCGACATCCTCGGCGAGATCCAGGAGGCGACCAACCAGGCGGTCCTCGCCACCGAGGAGGGGACCAAGAGCGCCGCGGACGGCATGCGGCTGATCGGCGAGGCCGGCGACACCATCACCGAGCTGGACGAAGCGGTGTCCGGCGCTGCCGACGCGGCCGAGCAGATCGCCGCCGCGGCCGGGCAGCAAGCCGGGGGGACCTCCCAGATCCGCGACGCCATGACCGAGATCGACGTGGTGACGCAGCAGAACCTGGCCACCGCACGGCAGGCGGAGGCCACGGCCGAGCAGCTCACCGAGGTCGCCAACCGGCTCAAGAGCCTCGTCGGAGTCCTCTGACGATGGGGATCGATCTCGGTCGCCTGCGGGCGATCTTCCGCGAGGAGTTGGACGAACGTCGGCAGACGCTCGAACAGGGGTTGCTCGAACTCGAACGGTCACCGTCCGTGCAGCGACGGACCGAACTGCTGCGTGAGCTCTTCCGGGCGGCGCACAGCCTCAAGGGCGCCGCCCTGTCCGTCGGTTCCCCGGCCGTCGCCGCCGTCGCCCACCAGCTCGAGGAGACCTTGGAAGGCCTCCAGGGCACCGATGAGACGGAGATCGAGGTCGCTGCCCTTCTCGACGAGGTCGACCGGCTGGGACGGGCCGCCGACGACGACGCATCGGCCGAGCCCTCCCGGACCGGGCCTGGGACCGAGGCCGAGCCCGGTCCCACGCTGTCCGGCGACACCGGCACGGGACGATCGCCCCCTGCCCGCGCCGACCGACCGCCCCCAAGCGACGGAGCGTCGTCGGGGCGAGCGCGGGTGCCCGTCGGCGAGCTCGAGGCGGCCCTCACGTCGGCGGGACAGCTGCAGCTGGCCATCCACAGCGTCGAGGATCTCGCCGACGGCACGGCCGCCTGCGCGTCCGTCGTCCGCCGGGTCCATGCCGACCTGCAGCACCTGACGGGTGTCCTGGTGGCCCGAGACCGGCCCGGGGGACGCCCGCCGAACGGTCGCGCCGTGGCCGACGAACTCGCGCAGCAGCTGGTCGAGCTCGAGCGTCGTCTGGGGCACCTCGGGCACCGGACCGACGAGGTCCAGCGGGAGCTCGTGCGGTCCGGGGCCGACGTCAGCCGGGCCGTCCAGGTGCTGAGCATGGTGGAGTTCGACCAGGTCTGCGCGGGGCTGGACCGGGCCGTCCGCGACGTGGCGGAGGGGTCCGGCAAGCGGGTACGTCTGCAGCTCGCATCAGGAGCCCTGGAGCTGGACCGGACCGTCGCCGCCGCCCTGCGCGACCCGCTGCTGCACCTCGTCCGCAACGCCGTGGATCACGGCATCGAGCCGCCGGCCGTCCGTGAACGCGACGGCAAGCCCCCCGTCGGTCGGATCCGGGTGGCGGCGGAGGTCCGTTCCGGTCGCCTCGTGGTGGAGGTCAGCGATGACGGGACGGGCATCGACCCGGTCCGTGTGCGGGAGGCCGCGGAGCGCGCCGGTCTCGAGCCCCCCTCGGATCCCGCGGAGCTGCTGCAGCTCGTCTTCGCGCCCGGGCTGTCCACGAGTCGCGATGTCACCGACGTGTCCGGTCGCGGCGTGGGGCTCGACGCGGTCCGGTCCGACGTCGAAGCGGTCGGCGGCACGGCAGAGATCGCCTCCGATGCCGGCCGCGGGACCACGGTGACCCTGGCGCTGCCCCTGTCCCTGTCGACGATGCGCGTGCTCGTGGTCAAGATCGGCTCCGAGACGGTCGCGCTCCCGGCGACCGCGGTCCGCAACGTCCTGCGCGTCGACCGTGAGGATCTCGTGCACATGGGAGCGCGTCGGGGTGTCCTGCACGACGACCGGTCGGTGCCGATCGTCGACCTCGCATCCGTCCTCGGGTTCACCGGCGCGTCCGCACGCGACGACGACGGCTCCGTCGTGGTCGTGGTCGACGTCCCGGGAGGCCACGCCGGCCTGTCGGTCGACGGGCCGCTCGAACAGCACGAGGTGACGGTGCGCACCCTGGGACCGCGACTGGAGGACGCCCCTGGGGTGCTCGGCGCCGTCACGCTGCCCGACGGGAACCTGGTGTTGGTCCTCAACCCGGCGACGTGGGCACGCCGCGCGATGGAGAACCCGGTGCCGTCGGCCCAGCAGGCGGGCACGGAGACCTCACGGGCCCCACACGTGCTCCTGGCGGAGGACACCCTGACCACCCGCACGCTCGAACGCAGCATCCTGGAGGCGGCCGGGTACGTGGTCACCGCGGCGGCGGACGGCGCCGAGGCCTGGGAGCTCTTGCAGCAGCGCGGCGCGGACCTCGTGATCACCGACGTCGACATGCCCAACATGGACGGCTTCTCCCTGTGCGAGGCGATCCGGTCGTCCCCGCGCTTCTCCGACGTCCCGGTCGTGCTCGTCACCTCGCTCTCCGACGACCGCCACCGTGCCCGGGGGGCGGAGGTGGGTGCCAACGCCTACTTCGTCAAGTCGGACTTCGACCAGCGGACGCTGCTCGACACGGTCGCGAGGCTGCTGTGAGCACGACGATCCGCGTCCTGGTCGTCGACGACTCGCCCACGGCCCGCGCGTACCTGGTGGAGGTCTTGGGCAGCTACCCAGGCGTCACGGTCGTCGGTGAGGCCGCAGACGGGAAGGAAGCGGTCGAAGCGACAGCCGAACTGCAGCCGTCGGTCGTGGTCATGGACGCGGTCATGCCGGTGATGGACGGCTTCGAGGCGACCGAACGGATCATGATCGAGACCCCGACGCCGGTCGTCATGACCACCGCGGCGCTCGACCCGGACGACGTCGCGCTCGCCCTTCGCTCGGTGGAGGTCGGAGCCCTGGCCGTCCTGCCCAAGCCCACCTGGGATGCGAGCGGTCCGGATCCCCGGGCGGCGAACGTCTTCGCCCGGAAGGTCGTCGCGCTCTCCGGCGTCGGGGTCATCCGCCGGTACCGGGAGAGCACGTCCTCCCGACCGATCCCTGAACGCGCCGCGCTCCCCGACAGCACCATCCACATCGTCGGTGTGGCCGCGTCGACCGGTGGCCCACGCGCGCTGCACGACCTGCTCGCCAAGCTGCCAGACGGACTGGCAGCGCCAGTGCTCATCGTCCAGCACATCGCCGAGGGCTTCGTCGATGGCCTCGTCCGCTGGCTGGACGCGGCCACAGCCCTACAGGTCAAGGTCGCTGAGAGGGGAGAACCGCTAACGGCCGGTCAGGTCTACCTCGCGCCCGACGACCACCACCTGCGCGTCGCACCTCTGGGCCGGGTGCACCTGGACAGCGACCCGCCGATCGGAGGCTTCCGACCCGCGGCCACGGCCCTGTTCGAATCGCTGGCCGGTCTCTACGGAACGTCCGCGGCTGGCGTCATCCTCAGTGGCCTCGGCGACGACGGCCTCGCCGGGCTGCTCGGCCTGCGAGCGGCGGGCGGCACGGTCCTGGCACAGGACGAGGAGACCGCTGCGGTCTTCGGCATGCCCGGCGTCGTGGTGGCCGCTGGCATCGCCCACGTCGTGGGATCTGTCGACACGCTCGCCGCCGCGATCGCGGAACTCACCACAAGGGGGACAGCATGACCGACATCAGAGGGATCCTCGTCGCCGAGGACAGCCGCACGCAGGCCGAAGCCCTGCGCGCCGACCTCGAGAGCCAGGGCTACGAGGTCACGGTCGCGCGAGACGGCCAGGAAGCGCTCGTCCTGCTGGACGAGCGCTCGTTCGGCCTGCTGATCAGCGACATCATGATGCCGAACATGGACGGCTACGAGCTGTGCCGTCGGGTCAAGGCCGATCGGAAGTTGGACGACATGTCGGTCATCCTGCTGACGAGCCTGCGTGACCCCGTCGACATCGTTCGGGGCCTGCAGTCGGGAGCGGACAACTTCCTGACCAAGCCGTACGACCGCCACCGGCTGCTGTCGCGCATCGAATCCGTCCTACAGCCTCGGGACAACGCGCAGGGCGGTCATTTCCGTCTCGGCGCCGAGGTGCGGCTGCTCGGCCACCGGTTCACCGTCAACGCCGACCGCCAACAGATCCTGGACCTGCTGATGGGCAGCTTCGAGGACCTGTACTACACCAACGCCACGCTGCGGGATCGCGAAGAGGAACTGCTGCGGGCACGCGAGCAGGCGGTCGCCGCCAACGAGGCCAAGAGCCGCTTCCTGGCGACCCTCGGGCACGAACTGCGCACCCCACTGACCGCGGTCATCGGCTACGCCGACCTGCTGCTCCTGGATAGCGGGCTCGACGGCGACGACCTCGACTCCGTGGAACACATCCTCGAAGGAGGCCGCCACCTGCTGCAGCTCATCGACGACCTCGTCGACATCGGCCGCATCGAGGCCGGCGACCTGGCCCTGGATCCCGAACCCGTCGACGTCGGCCAGACGCTCGTCGAAGCGATCGAGGTGGTCCGCGGGCTCGCAGAACGGTACGACGTACAACTGCCCACCACCGCGCAGATCGATGCCTGCCTCGTCCACGCCGACCGGCGTCGGCTGCGACAGGTGCTGATCAACCTGATGTCCAACGCGGTGAAGTACAACTACGCAGGCGGTAGCGTGAACGTGGTGTGCGAACCGACGGGAGACGGCCGAGCACGGATCGACGTGACCGACACCGGCCCAGGGATCGAACCCGACAAGATCGGGCGGCTCTTCGTCCCCTTCGACCGGCTCGGCGCCGAAGCCAACGACGTGGAGGGCACCGGGATCGGACTGCCACTCGTACGAGACCTCGTCGAGGCTATGGGGGGGACCGTCACCGTCCCCAACACCTCGCCGAACGGCACGACCTTCCGTGTCGAGCTACCCACCCCCGGCCACGAGGAACACACGTCGGATCGTCCGTGAACGCGGACAGACCCATCCCCGCCCCGGCGACGATCCTCGTCATCGACGACGAACCGGTCAACCTCAAGCTCCTCAGCCGCATCCTGGACCGCTCCGGCTACACCGACGTCCACACACTGGACGAACCCAGAGCCGCACTGGCGACGTTCGAGGAGATCCGACCGGATCTGCTCCTGCTCGATCTGCACATGCCTCACGTCGACGGCTTCGAGATCCTCGGTGAACTGCCGGAGCTCATGTCCGAGGGGGAGTTCCTGCCCGTGCTCGTGCTGACCGCGGACGCGTCACCGGAGACCCGTCGACGTGCCCTATCGGATGGAGCGACCGACTTCCTACTCAAACCACTGGACCCCGTCGAGGTGACCCTCCGGGTGGGCAACCTCCTGCACACCCGTCTGCTCCACCGCAGCCTGCGAGAGGAGAGGGACAGGCTCGAGGAGCGCGTGCACCGACGGACACGGGAACTACGGGAGGCCAACGAGGCCCTCGTCGTTGCGAATCGTGTGAAGACCGACTTCATCTCCATGGCATCGCACGAGATGCGTACCCCACTGACCGTCCTCAAGGGCTTCACCGAGGTGCTCCTGCAACGTGGCGACGACATCCCATGGGAATCGCGCCGGCAGCAGCTCGAGGCCATGCTGCGCAACACCTCGAGGCTCGAGCGGCTCGTCAACGACCTGCTGCTGTCCTCAAGGATCGAGGCCTCCAGGGACCCCGGCAGGGACGCCATCCAGCTGCGCGCCACTACGTTCGATATCAACCAGGCGGTACAACGGGCGGTTTCGGATGCTGAGCTCGATCCCGCTGACGTGACGGTGGACTGTCCCGAGATGGAGGTGAAGGCCGACGAGGGGCTGGTCGAGCAGATGGTCGTGAACCTGCTCACCAACGCCGACAAGTACGGAGCGCCTCCGATCGAGATCAGCTGCTCGGTCGGGTCGCTTACGGTCGAGATCGTCGTCCGTGACCACGGACCCGGCGTCCCCGAGGGGTTCGTCCCGGAACTGTTCGACCGGTTCGCACAGCACAGCGTCGGTGATCGCCGTACGGCCACCGGGGTGGGGCTAGGATTGTGGGTCGTTCGTGGCCTGGCACAGCTCCACGGAGGCGACGTCACCTACGAACCAGGCCGACCGGACGGAGCGTGCTTCCGGGTGCAGATCCAGCAGTTCTCCCCGTCGGCGCAGGCCAGCGAACACGGCGCTTCCTGACGGCGGCCAGGAGGGCGCGCATGTCTGATGACGCACCATCCCGAGCGGCATCCGATCCGGGCCCGCAAGAGCACGGATCCCGAGTACGCGACCGCCGGGCGGTCGACGCCTGGGAGCTGGTACGGATCTCCGGCGTCGCGATGTGCATCGCCGGCGGTAACGGGCGCCTGATCTTCGTCAACGAAGCCCTGGGTCGGCTCGTCGGAGTCGATCCCGGCGACCTGGTCGGTGAAAGGTGGACCGACCGGGTCCATCCCGACGATCAGCAGCGCACGTCGGAGGTCCTGACGGCGCTCGCCCGACAGGGGGGCAGCATCACGGGACTCGCGAACCGCTACCGGCGGGACGACGGCAGCTACCGCTGGCTGGAGTGGCAGGCCACCGCCGACCCCAACGCGGACCGCGTGTACGGCGTCGGCGTGGACGTGACCGGACGTCGGCATGCGGAGCGACGGCTTGAGGACAGCCTGCAGACGATCCGTGAGAGTCAGCAACGTCTCCGCCTCGCCGTGGAGACCACCGATCTCGGCATCTGGGAGCATGACCTGGCCGAGGATGTCGTGCGGTGGTCCGCGCAGACCGCTCGGATCTTCGGCTACCCGGAGAAGCCGGACACCAAGACCGTCGACGAGTACTTCGGCCATGTCCATCCCGACGACCGGGACCTCCTCGGAGACCTCGTCGACGTCCCCCGTGACCGGTCCAGGATCGAGTACCGCATCATCCGGACGGACGGTCGGATCCGCTGGGTCGTGTCGAACGCGACCGTCCAGTATGACGACGGGGAACCGTCCCGGGTCCTGGGCACCCTCTACGACGTCACGGACCGGGTCGAATCGCAACAGCGACTGCAGGCCGCGAAGCACGAGGCCGAACGGGCGAACGTCGCGATGAGCGAACTCCTGCGTCGCACGAGCCACGAGCTGCGCACGCCGCTCAACGCCATCCTCGGCTTCTCCCGACTCCTCGCAACGGAACAACTCACCGAACAACAACAGGACAGCGTCGACGAGATCGTCGCAGCCGGAGAGCGGCTCTTACACCTCGTCGACCGCGTACTCGCCGTGAACTCCGACACAACGGTCTCGATCGGAACACGCGAACCGCTGGAACTCACGAGCATGGTCGCCCAGGTCATCGCGCGACTCGGACCACTCGCCCGAGAACACGAGGTGCAGTTGCGATCGGAGCTTCCGGACATGCCTCTCGTAGCATTGGCCGAACCGTCCAAGGTCGAACACGTGCTGCTCGACCTGGTCTCCAACGCGGTCCTGTACAGCAGGGGCCAGCACGTCGACCTCACCGTGCACACGGTGGAGGACGACGGACCGCCGCGTCTTCGCGTGGAGATCCGCGACCGCGGTCCCGGCCTAGCACCCGACGAGATCGAGCGCGCCTTCACGCCGTTCGACCGACTCGGCGCCGACGCCACCAACATCCCCGGGACCGGTCTCGGCCTACCACTGTCCCGACGGATCATCGAGAGCATGGGCGGGGAACTGGGCGCCGAGAGCACCCCCGGGTACGGCAGTTGCTTCTGGTTCGAACTGGCTCGCGCACCAGCCAGCGAGGAGGACGCCTAACCGGTCGTTCGGGAAGGACAACAGCAGGACCGACCCGTGAGAGCACGGCAGCAGCGAGCCCCGATCAGGAACGAACATGCGACATGATGCCCACGACGAACTACCACCCGTTGGCAGCGCGCTTGGTGCTGCCGTGCAGACCCTGCGAACGGCGAACGACCTATCCGTCGATCAGCTCGCGGAGACCACCGGACTGGCCGTCGACCACGGGTTCCACGGCAGCTGTGCGTCCCCAAGATCGAGCGGCCCCGATGCATGCGGTCGTCTGGGTGGTCTCAACGGTCCTGGTACTCGAGCATCCGTCTCGCGCCCAGCAGGGTCGCCTCGACGTGGCGGGCCACGATCCGCCCGGTGATCCGTTCGACCAGCCAGCGGAACGGACGGACAGCTCGAAGGCCAGCATCAGGACGAGGCGTGAGCCGTCGGTGACCGGCTCTACCTCCCAGCGGCCGTGGTGGTCCACACCCCGAACCGAACGCCAGACGATCCGACGTTGGTCCTCGTCCCACTCGGTGACGGTCACGATCCCTCCGGCTTCGATCGATCCGACCTGCATGAGCACGCGGAAGTGCGCGCCGACGCCGCTGAGCTGGTCGGATCTTGGTTCCCAACGGGTGACGCCCCGGAAGAAATCCGCGTAGTTGGTGACATCGCTGACCAGGGCGAACACCGCGTCGAGGTCGCGGCGGATCAGCACGTCGCGGTGCAGTTGCATCCTTCAGCCCAGCGGTGGCAGGACCTGGTCGGCGGCCAGCGCCGTGAGGGTCTCCTGCATCAGGTCTGTTACGTAGTGGTAGGCCGTCGCGTCGTCCTCGCCGAACCGTTCCTCCACGTCGATGGGTTCCAGGACCTGCATACGGATCTTGGCTGGCAGCGGCAGGTGACCGAGGAAGTCGCCCACGTTGAGCCCCCAGGGCACCGCCAGGGAGATCGGTAGCACCTTGAGCCGGGCGAGACGGTCCAGGCGCAGCGCCTCGGCGAGCCGGCGCCCGTCGGTCAGGGGGAGGTAGGTGTCCTGTCCGCCGGAGGAGACCACCGGGACGATCGGGACGCCGGCCTCGCGTGCGAGTCGGACGAACCCCTTGCGTCCGTCGAACCGGATCTCGTGTCGGGCGGTCCACTCCCGATGGGTCTCCACGTCGCCTCCGGGGTAGACGAGCACGCACGAGCCGTCGGCGAGGGCGGTCCGGGCGGCGTCGTGGCCGGCGGTCAGCACCCCCCAGCGGCGCAGGAACGGTCCGAGCACCGGCCAGGAGGTCACCAGCGTGTGGGCCAGCGCGTACACGGGCCGCTCCACCCCGAAGTAGGTGTTGAACGCGAGCATGAACACCATGCTGTCGGGCGTCATGTTGCCGCCCGAGTGGTTGCCGACGAAGAGCACGGGTCGGTCCTCGGGGATGTGGTGCAGCCCGTCGACCTCGGCTCGGAAGTACATCGAGGCGAGCAGCCACATGTGCGGGAGCTGCGCGCGGATGAACTCCGGGTCGCGTGCGTCGAGGTCGACCGGCGCATCGTCCACCCGGGGACCTTCCTCGTGTTGCCGGTCGCCGTCCGAGGTCAATCCGACGCTTCCAGGAAACCACGGACCAGCTCGTGCGTCTTGTCCGGATGCTCGTACTGAGGCACGTGGCCGCAGTCGTCGAGCACGACGGACTTCACCGATGGCAGCGCCTCCTCGACGTGCCCCGCGAAGCTGGCCGGTACCAGCCAGTCCTCTGCTCCCCACAGGAACAGAGACGGGGGTGCCAGGTCGGGGAGTCGGTCCCAGAAGCCGCCCGGCTTGTCATGGGGTTCCTCGAGGTAGATCTGACGTGCCGCGGAGAAGAACGCGAGTCGGCCGCGCACGGTCCGGTAGACGCGCAGGAACTCGTCTGCGGCGGCGGCGTACCAGTCGTCGGAGAGCCGGTCCGGGGCGGCGAACAGGGAACGCAGGGTGCGAACGACCAAGCGGCGGGGCATCCAGGCCGCTACCGCAGCCAGTTCCGGACGCAGCAGGCGCACGAGACGTACGTGGTCGCGACCGCGGAGGAACGCCGGGGAGGGCGAGAGAAGCACCAGCCGTCCGACGCGGTCCGCCTGGCGCAGCCCCATCTCGATGGCGACCCTGCCGCCCATCGAGTTGCCGACCAGGTGGGCCCGTTCGATGCTCAGCGTGTCGAGCAGGTCCTCCAACCAGCGGGTGTAGAACGCGGCGTGCAGGGGCCGCAGCGGCTTGTCGCTGTCGCCGAACCCGGGCAGGTCGGGGGCGACCACGCGGTGCTCGGCGCACAGAGCGCGGAAGGTGGGCAGCAGCGAGGCGTTGGTGGCTCCCAGCCCGTGGAGCAGGACCACGGGCGGCCCCGAGCCGGCCTCGAGGTAGAAGGTGCTCAACCCGTTCGCGGTGACGTCTCCTGCAACCGACAGCTGAGGATCCCGGCCAGGAGGATCCCACATGCCGGACATCCGCAGGGACAGCGCGAGGTTGCCGCGCACCCGCAGATCGCCGTCGAGGAACGCATCGACCCCCGACCGTTCGCCTGCGGCGACGTCCCGCAACGTGCCGACGGTCGCGGTCACCGTCGTGTCGGGATCGTCGACCTCCCCCCACGCCAGCGCGGGACGACCGCCCTGGATGCGTAACGTCCAGCTGCCGCCGCCGGTCACCCGCAGCACGATCGTGCCGTCCAGCCAACTCGGCAAGGTGGTCTCCTGCCGCAGCCGCTGGACCAGGACCTCGCCGAGATCGTCCGTGGTCGCCGTCGACACGCCTCAGGCCTCCGGTTGGTCGAAGAAACGCAGGATCTGCTGCGCGAACAACAGGTCTCCGGAGACCCGCAGCTCGCCGGTCATGAACAGTGCGGGGCCACCGGCCTGCCCGGTGACGGGCTTTGAGAAGCTGACCACATCGGTGGTCAGTGTGACGCGCGGGTCGTCCCTCGGTCGCGGCCGATCGCGCAGGTCCCATCGCGGATCGAGACCAGGTACGGGTGCTCGTCACCCTGGTGGACGATGATCCACTGGATGTCGGCCTCGAGGCCCTCGGCCCGATCGGGACGGAAGCGCTGCTGCATCCCCTCGAACACGCGGTCCAGGACACGTCGGGCCCCGAGCTGGTCGAAGGTCTCAGCGATCTGTTCGTCCTCCGCCACGGCGACCAGCTCGGCGAACTGCTCGGGAGTTACCTCGCCGACGTCCATGTCGGACAGGTCGTCCCGTGGCATGTCGTGCCTCCTCTCAGTCGCCGCGCAGCGCTCGTGCGATGACCTTGCGTTGCATCTCCGAGGTGCCCTCGAAGATCGTGTAGATCTTGGCGTCGCGGTACCACTTCTCGACCGGAAAGTCCTTGATGAACCCGTACCCGCCGAGGACCTGGATGGCACGTTCGGTGGTGCGGACCGCCACCTCGCCGGCGCGGAGCTTGCTCATCGAGCCCTCGGCCTGGGGGAACTCGCGGCCGCTGCCCGCGAGCCAGGCGGCCTTGTAGGTCAGCAGACGCGCGGTCTCGACGTCGGTGGCCATGTCCGCCAGCATGTAGGCGATGGGCGGGTGCTCGATGATCGGTTTGCCGAACGACTCCCGCTCCTTCGCGTAGTCGATCGCGAACTCCAGCGCCGCCCGCGAGATGCCGTTGGCCTGCACCGCGACGAACGGGCGCGTCATCTCGAAGGTCCGGAGCGCCGCCGAGCCTCGGCTGCCCTCGTTGGAACGCGCCTTCTCGAGCTTGCCGTCGAGCTTGTCGACGCCGCCGAGCACGCGGTCGAGCGGGATGGTGCAGTCCTCGAGGATCACCTCGGAGGTATCGCTCGCGCGGATCCCGAGCTTCTGCTCCTTCTTGCCGGGGCGGATGCCGCCGTCCTCCTTGCTGATGACGAAGCTCGCCTGCCCGCGGTGTCCCAGCTCGGGATCGACCGTGGCGACGACCACGAACACGTCCGCGACCCCGCCGTTGGTGATGAAGACCTTCGTGCCGTTGAGCACCCAGTGGTCGCCGTCGCGAACGGCGCGGGTCCGCAGCGAGCGCACGTCGGAGCCGGCTTGGGGCTCGGTCACCGCGAAGGCCGCGACCTTCGGCTCCTCCTCGGAGCCGAACATGCGGGGCGCCCACTCCAGCAGCTGCTCCGGGGTCCCGTTGCCGGCGAGGGCCGCGAGCGGTAGACCGGTGCCGAAGATCGACAACCCGATCCCGGCGCAGCCCCAGAAGGTCTCCTCCATGATCAACGGCAGCGTGAGGCCCGAGGGGTCGGCCTGGTGCTGCAGGTAGATCTCGAGCGAGTACAGGCCCGCCTGCGCCGCCTTCTCGATCACCGGCCAGGGGAAGTCCTGGCTCTCGTCGTACTGGGAGGCGACGGGGCGGATCTCGCTCTCGGCGAAGCCGTGGGCCCAGTCGATGAGATCCTTCTGCTCCGACGTGAAACCGAACTCCAACGTGGGTCTCCTGGGGTGTGCTCGGGCGGCGAGGAGGGGTTACCGACGGTAACTTGTTACCTTAGGTAACCATGGATGCCGAGCGGCCGTCAAGCGGTACCACCAACGAACGGGCAACGCGCCGTGCGGAGCTCCTCGACGCCGCCATCCGCGCCATCCGCCGCGAGGGCCCGCGGGTGTCGATGGAGACCATCGCCGGCGAGGCCGGGATCACCAAGCCCGTCGTCTACCGCCACTTCGGCGACAAGAACGGGCTGTACCGCGCGCTGGCCGAGCGCTACATCGCCGACCTCATGGGCGAGCTCGAGACGGCACTCGCGTCGATCGAGGATCCGCGACAGCGCATCGAGGTCACGATCGGCACCTACCTCAAGCTCGTGGAACGCGACCCCGACGTCTACCGCTTCCTCACCCGCACGGTCGTGGCGAACTGGAGCGAGGGCGCGGACCACGTCGCCGGGTTCGTGCACCGCATCGCCGCACGGATCTCCGAGGTGCTGACGTCGCAGTTCGTCCGTCTCGGCCTGCCGGCACGGGGCGCCGACGCGTACGCCCACGGCCTGGTCGGGATGGTGCGTCAGGCGGGAGACTGGTGGGTCGAGGACGGGGGCTACGAGCGCACCGAGCTGGCGCACCTGCTCACCAACTGGATCTGGTGGGGCTTCGCGGGCCTGGGCCGAGATCCCGACGGCTGAGCCCGCACGGGGCGGCTGTGTCGGGGTTACTCCCGGTTCTCCGGGAGAAGGCACGACACGGGCGGCGATCATACGGCGAGGACTCCGTCGACGATGAGGTCGACGCCGAGCGCGATCGCGACCGCCCCGAGCAGCCGCGCCCCGCCCGCCGTCAGCGCGCTGCTCGCGACCCGCGCGCCCGCGGCGTCGGTTCTCGGACCATCGGCGCTCGAACGCACGGCCGCCCACGCCCCGAGGCCGACCGCCAGCGCCGCGCCCGCGATCGCGGCCCCGAGCGAGGCGTCCAGGGCGACGATAACGACCGCGAAGGCGACCTCGGGGCGCAGCAGGACGGGGAACGCGAGCGGGACCACGACGTTGCCGCCGTTCTCCATGACCGTCGCCCGCCCACGGAGCAGGTCGCGCGCCCCGGCGAGCGCGACGACGATGCCGACGGTCATGCGCCACGTGGGCACCGTGATGTCGAGCGCGTCGAGCAGCGGCTCGGCGACGACGGCGAGCAGCGCCAGCGCTCCGACCGCCACGGCGGTCGCCGGCCACGGGGCGCGGCCGGGGACCGTCCCGGCGTGGCGGGGCGGGTTCGCGGTGGCGAGCAGCAGCACCACGCCGACGACGACCGTCATCACGCCACCGTCGGCCACCCTCGCCACCTCGGTCATCAGCCATCTCCTCCGCTGGGAGCTGCTCGCGCGACGACCGGCTCGACCGCCACGAGGAAGCTGAGCGCATGCTGGATGTCGTCCATCCGGACCTCGCCGCTGGCGAACCACGCGCCCCGCGCCGCATCGGGATGGCTGAACGCGTCAGCCTCGTCGGCGTCGACCTGGCGCTGGACCATGAGCCCGGCGAGACAGGTGAGGCGCTCGCTGACGTCCGCATCGAGGTCGGCGAGCCGATCGTCGCGCTGGGACGCGCGCCAAAGCGCGGTCAGCCCCTCCCCCGTCGTGCCGACGCCAGCGGCGCGGGAGGGGCCGGGGCGCGTCCAGCTCTGCCACCCGCCTTCGCGCAGCGGCAGCTCGGAGCGGATGGCGATGCCGAACAGGCCCGCGAGTCGCCGCGCGTAGGCCACCTCGACGTCGGCGAGCCGGTGGCCGGGCCACGCCGCCACCTCGGCGTACGCGTACGCGCCCCAGTGATCGGGCAGCGGCGGGAAGGCCGGCTCGACCTCGTCGCGGATGGTGGCGATGTAGCGGCCGATGCGCTCGGTCGGGGCGTCGAAGCCGGCGTCGGGGAAGGTGGTGTGGAGGCGCGCCAGCGCCCACATCACCTCGCCGGTGAAGAAGATCGAGTACCGGTCCGGGACGGGTCGCCGGGTGTCGGCGTCGTAGTAGGCCAGCACGCTGCCGCGCTCCTCGACCTGATCCGCGAGGAAGCGACCCAGACCGAGGAGGGCGTCGTCGTGGTGCGTCTCGCCGGTGTCCTCGCGCCGCTCCACGAGGCCGGCAACGACCAGCGCCGCCGACCCGACCGACACGCGCCCCGACGTCGGCCCGAAGACGAGCCGGTCGCCGTCCTCCCACGTGCGCTGAAGCGCCCACGCCGTGCCGCGGTCCGCGACCTGGAGCGCCCCGTCGTGCCCATGCCTCGCGGCCTGGTACAGCGACGTCGTGACGCCGGCGTGCCGCACCTGGTTGTAGTCGTCGGGGAACGCGGGCGTCGTCGGATCGTCGTCCGCCGCCGCACCGGCATCGTAGAGGTAGACGTAGTCCCCGGCCGGGTGCTGGTTGCGCTCGAACCACGCGACCGCCTCCGCGGCGGCTGAGCGGACGTCCGCGACCGAGACCGGCGGGCACGTCTCCGGCAGCGCGATCGCGACAGCGGGCATGAAGGCGGAGCGCAGGTTCTCACCGAGCCCCTCCTCGATGGGGTTCCAGCCGGCGACGGGGAACCAGCCGAGTCGGTAGCCAAAGATAAGGATTGCGACGAGGCCGATGACGAAGACTGGCACCGACAATCCGAAAAGGGAGATCGCCATGATGCCCGAGTCGAGGGCGGAGCCACGCCGGGTGGCGGCCAGGATTCCGAGCGGAATGCCCAGCGCCGCCGCAATCACGATGGCGCTGACCGCGAGCTGCAGCGTCGCCGGGAAGGTCTGCACTAGCTCCGCACCGACCGGCCGCTTGGTCAGGTACGACAACCCGAGGTCGCCCTGCAGCGTATTGACGATGAAGCGGGGGATTTGGACGTAGAGGGGATCATCGAGCTGCCACATCT
>JAHWKY010000048.1 GCA_019347575.1 Actinomycetota bacterium
GGTGTCCCGCCGCGCATGCTGGACCACTGGCTGTGGAACCGCGGCCAGGCGCCGGAGATCAAGGCGCGCCCGCGCCACCGCTGCCGGTGCGTGTACTACTGAGGCCAGGGCGCGATGAGCTCAGCCGCCGGCCGGGTTGCGGCCGCGCACGTTGCGCAGCGGACGCACCTCGCCGGAGGGCTGGGTCCGGTGGCCGGTGGCCTCCTCCAGCGCGCGCTCCAGGGCGGCGATCCGCCCCGCGAGGTCACGCAACGCGTCGGCCACCGGGTCGGGGAGGTGCACCCAGTCCGCGTCGGGGCCCTCCGGGCGCCGGCCCTCCACGCGCACCGCGTGGCCGGGGTTGCCCACCACCGTGGTGTTGGGCGGGATGTCGTGGAGCACCACGCTGTTGGCGCCCACCTTGGCCCCGTGGCCCACGGTCACCGGCCCGAGGATCTTCGCCCCCGACCCGATCTGGTTGATGGTGATGCGGAGGTCGACCTATTCCTGTCAAAGAATATGTAATCGGCTGGTGCGCTACGCCCCGCGAAAGCGACGCGGCCTCCTCAACTTCGTCCCCCGATCCGGTCGGATATGCGAGCGATCTGGGGGATGAAGTTACGAGCGCCGCGCGCCGGAGGATGGGCCCACAGCGGCGCGGACATCAGGGGAGGCCTCGTCCGCAGCTCCAGGTTCAGCGGGCGTCTGCTCGACCCTGGTCTTCGTCCGCCTCACTGCCGAGCCCCCACGAGATGATCCGGTCGGGGGTGATGCGGATCAGGGGTGCGGCGTCCTCCTCATCGGCCGCGACAGCACGAGCTGATCCTTCGACCACGACGGCGCGGGGCCGGAAGGGGTCGGTGGAGGCGATGTCGTCGACGACCAGGGCGGCCCGCGGGTTGGCGGCAACGTTGCGGTACTTGCGGGTGGCGGCGAAGTCGTGGCCGGTGACGTCGATGGTCCCCTTCTCGGGGTTGTAGTGCCACATCCCGACGGGCGTGACGTGGGGTCGACCGGCCGCGTCGGCGGTGGCGATCCGGGCGAGTCGCCGCGCCTGGCTGAGGTAGTCGAGCTCAGCCTGCGTGAACGTGGTGGACATGGGTTCCTCCCTCGGTCGGCCGATCAGTTGGCGGGTCGTGCTCGCGTCGAGGTTCACGATCGGGCCTGAGCGTCTAGCCGTCCAGAGGTCGGGGTTCGGCCTCGCCTCTGACGTAGGCCAGAGGGGTGTCCTCGCCTGGGGGCAGCTCGCGGACCTCGACGCCGTCGACGATGCAGGTCTCGGTGAACACCTCCCCCCCGGCAGCGAGCACGTGGTCCATCGCCTCGTCCAACAGCGACGCGTCGACCGCGACCGCCTCGATCTCGTGAGCGCCGAAACGGGTTCGGGCGTGCGTGATCAGCTGGCTCACCAGCGTCATCGCGGTGGGTTCCATGGCAGCGAACATACGCAACGTCCGGACGGAGTGTGAGCTTGGGGACCGGTCCCTCGCCACGCGAGGCACCTCGCGATCGGCACGCGACGCTCCACTTCGTCCCCCGATCCGATCGGATATGCGAGTGATCTGGGGGAGGAAGTTACGAGCGGCGGCCTATCACTCGCCCCGCTGCTCACCCGGGGCGACGAGGCCGTGGTCGAAGGCGTAGACGATCGCGGCAGGGCGGTCGGGTAACTGCAGCTTCTGGAGGATGTTGCCGACGTGGGACTTGACCGTGGCCTCCGTGATGGACAGCGTCTCGGCGATGCGTCGGTTCGCCAGGCCGCGACCGATCAGACGGAGGACCTCGCGTTCGCGGTCCGTGAGTTCGGCCGCCAGGGCGGCCTCCGCTGCCCGGGGCGCGGCGGCCGTGCGGTAGGTCGCCAGCACGCCTGGAAGCACCGTCGGATCGAGCCACACCCCGCCCTCGGCGACGACCTTCACCGCCCGGATGAGGTCCTCGCCCGGTGCGTCCTTGAGGATGAAGCCGGCTGCCCCAGCGGACAGCGCCGCCGCGACGACCTCGTCCTCTCCGAACGTCGTGAGCATCAGCACGGGGGGCGCGTCCTCGCGGCTAGCGCGGATGCGGCGCGTCGCCTCCGTGCCATCGACCTCGCGCATCCGGACGTCCATCACGACGACGTCGGGTCGGTGGCGAGCGATCGCCTCGAGCACCTCGCTCCCGTCCCGGCACTGCCCGACGATGATCACGTCGTCGATGCTGCCGAGTATCCGGATCAGTCCCTCGCGTACCAGTTCCTGATCGTCGACGATGAGCACCTCGATCACGGCACGCTCTCCCTGGCGAGCGGCGCGGCCAGAGGGAACCGGCACCGCACGATCCAGCGACCGTCCTCGACCCCGGCTTCGAGGCTGCCGCCCACGAGGTTGGCACGCTCGCGCATGCCGAGGATCCCGAGGCCGCCGGCGGGCTTGGCGGTCCCACCCGACGGCACCGGGTTGCCGATCTCGAGCGTCCCGTGGCCGTCGTTGGTCGTCAAGGTGACGGTCACCAGGGAGCCCGGGGCGTGTCGGCTCGCGTTGGTCAGCGATTCCTGGGCGATCCGGTAGACGGCGAGGCCGGTCGAGGGAGCTAGCTCGCCGAGTTCGCCGTCGATCCTCAGCCTCACGTCCGTGCCGGCCGACCGGTACGCCTCGACCAGCGGTTCGATGTCGCGAGCCTCCGGCTGCGGGCGGTCGATGCCGTCAGGGGGTTCGGCTCGCAGCAGCCCGACGGTCCGGTGGATGTCGCGCAGGCTCTGACGGCCGAGCCGCTCGGCCTGCAGGAGCGCGTCCTCGGCGGCATCGGGATCCTTGCGCAGGTGCAGCCGGGCGGCGGTCAGGTGCATCATCGTGACCGTCATCGTGTGGGCGATCACGTCGTGGACCTCACGGGCGATCCGTTGCCGCTCCTTGACCACCTCCTCCTCCGCCAGCGCACCTTGGGCGACGCGGAGCTGGAACATGACGGCGGCTTGACGTCGCATCACGTAGCCCATGGCCAGCGCCACCACGGCGCCGCCGACCCAGAAGACGCCCCCGTCGAACTCGGGTTGCACGACGTTGCGACCCAGGATTATCGCCACTGCGGCGATCGCCATCGTGATGGTGTCTCGCCAGCGCGAGGTGGCGGCGATCTCCCCTGCGGCGAACACGACGATCATCAACGCCGCTTGCGTGTGGTCCTCGTCGAGCAGGGTGGCGATACCCAGCGCGCGCCCACCGACATGGAGCAGCGCCTGAGGGATCACGACCCCGGCGATGAAGGCGGGGCGGGGCAGGGTCCTTCCGGTTAGTTGCAACAGCCAGGGGACGGTCGATGCCCACACCAGCGCCACCGCGGCGGGATGGACCGACACGGCGTCGTGGCGGAACACCGTCACGAGCACGGCGAACCCCACGACGACCCCGCTCGTCAGCCATCCCACCCACAGGGGGTAGTCGAGTTCGCGGTGCGGTGACGCGATGGCGCACTCGTCTCCCGCCAGGGCGATCCTCATGGGCGGGCAGTCTTCCACATGCTCACCCGCGGAGGCGTTGGCACGGCCAGCGGTGCTGGCTCGATCCGGCCCTCGGCTCGGTCACGGCTGATCCGTGCCAACCTCGTCGCCAGGTCGGGTGCGGCGGTGGACGGCACGTCGTGGAGGACGACCGACACCAGAGCGATCACGGGGCCCGCAGGAACGACATCCACCGTGGCGCGCCCCGCGCGTCGTCCCGCCCGCCAGTACCCCTCGGTGCGACAGGCCAGGAGCGTCCCGACCCGGCGGACCGTGCGAGGAGGCGTGGTCAGCGACAGCTCCGCGTCGGACAGCATCCAGTGCCGCGGGAGACTGGCGGTCACCCGATCCGCCACCTCGAGGACCGATATCTCGCAGATCTGGGTCACCGTCGCCACGGTCGAACCTCCGGCTCGATCCATGGTCCGATGACGGGGCTTGCGGGCGCATCAGCCGCAGGGATGAACCTGCGTCTCAGACCGCGGTCGAGTCGGGGGTGACACGGGCTTCAGGAGGAAGACAACACGACGACCGGGATCTGCCGGTCCGTCCGCTCGGCGTACGAGTCGTAGTCGGGCCAGATCTCCGCCATCATCCTCCAGAGCCGCTCGCGCTCCTCGCCGGTGGCGGTGCGTGCGGTGGCCTCGATGATCTCGGAGCCGACCTGCAGTTCCACCTGCGGGGTCGCCTCGAGGTTGCGGTACCAGTCGGGGTGCGTCGGGGCGCCTCCCTTCGAGGCCACGACGACGTAGTCGTCGCCATCCCGGCCGTAGATGAGTGGGGAGGTGTAGGGCTGTCCGCTGCGGCGCCCCGTCGTCGTCAGCAGAAGCGTGAAGACACCGGGGCGCCACTCGTGGCCCGTCTCGCCGCCGGTCTCGCGGTACGTGCGTACGTGCTCCTCACCGAACAGCATGGCTTGGGTCCCTCTCGTTCCGGTCCTGGGACGCGCGCGATCGCGTCGGATGGCGCAATCTAGGCAACGGTCGTTCTCACCAACCCTTGAAGTCGGGGTCTCGCTTCTCGATGAACGACATCGTGCCCTCGTGGATGTCGTGCGTGTGGGTGACGGCCTCTTGAGCCCAGGCCTCCTCGATGAGTGCTGTCGATCGGTCGACGTCGAGCGCTCGGTTGATCAGCCGCTTCGATGCCGCGATGGCCTGTGTCGGGGCCTCCGAGAGACGTTGCGCCAGTTCCTCGACTGCGCCGGCGAGTTCGTCATCGGGCACGACGCGGTTGATCAGCCCCATATCCTGTGCCTGTTCGGCGTGGACGTCGTCACCGAGGAACGTGAGCTCTTTGGCCCTCTGGATGCCCACGAGTCGGGTGAGCAGGTACGCGCCGGCGGCGTCGGGTCCGATCCCACGGCGGACGAACACCGAGATGAACCGGGCTGACTCGGCAGCGATGACGAGGTCACAGGCCAAGGCGAGGTGCATCCCGCCGCCTGCGGCGATCCCCTGGATCGCACCGATGACCGGCTTCTCGCAGTCGAGCACGGACGTGACGAGTCGCTGCCAGCCACGCTGGATGACGCGCGCGACCTCGCCGACAGCGCGCTCCGGGGCGCCTTCGGGGCGGGGGGGAGCGTCCTGGGTCACGCCCCGGAGGTCGGCCCCCGTGCAGAAGCCCTTCCCCGTCGCGGCGAGCACCACCACTCGGACGTTCAGGTCCGCCGAAGCGGCGTCGAACAGGTCGCCGATGCGGTCGCGCATCGTCCCGGTCAGGGCGTTGCGCGTTTCCGGACGGTCGAGCGTGATGCGCGCGATGCCATCCGCGAGTTCGTAGCGGACGAGTTCGTCCAGCGGTCGGTCGTCGTCGCTCACGCTCAGCTCCTGGTCGTGCGGGGGATGATCAGCGCATCTACGGCGACGCCGCCGGCTGGCCGCGCGATGAACGGGTTGATGTCGAGCTCGGCGATGTCGTCGTGGAGGTCGAAGGCGAGCCGCTGCACCTTCAGGATGGTGTCGACGATCGCGTGGAGGTCGGCTGGCTCTCGCCCCCTGGCGCCGGTCAGCAGGGGGAAGCCCTTGACCTCGCCGATCATCCGTCGCGCCTCGGAGGCGTCGAACGGGGGGATGCGGAAGGTCACGTCCTCGAGGACCTCCACGAAGACGCCCCCGAGACCGAACATGACGACCGGACCGAACAGGTCATCGTGGGTCAGGCCGATGACGGTCTCCGTCCCACCGTCGATCATCTCGGCGACCAACAGGCCTTCGACCTGCGCGTCGGAGGCGACGATCGGGAGCTGCTCGAGCATCCGCGTGGCAGCGCTGCGCACGTCGTCCTCGCCGCGCAGGTCGAGCGCGACCAACCCCAGCTCCGACTTGTGCTGCAGGTCCGGGGATGCGGCCTTCACGACGACACGACCGCCCAGTGCGGACACCGCGCGGACCGCCTCCTCCGCGCTCTCCACGAGGTACTCGCGGGGAGTTGCGATGCCGTACTCGCGCAGGATCTGCTTGGCGGTGTGCTCGGAGACGGCGGGGCGTGCGGCGAGGTGGATCCGGGAGGCGTCACGTGCCGGCGAGACGTCGAGGATGGGTCGGTCGAACGGTGACACGTAGCGCTTCGCGAACGCGTGGTGGTCGAGCCAGGCGCGAACGGTGTGGGCGCAGTTGCGGAACGTGCGGAACACGACAGCCTGCGACTTGCGCAGGATCCTCGTGTACGCCTCCTCGTCGCCGAGAGGGGAGCCCCACACGACGCAGACCGGCTTGTCCGACCGCTCGGCCGCGTCCGCGAGGTCCTGGGCGAACTGGGTGCCGAGCGAGGCGTACACGCCGGTGATCGGCACGATCAGCGCCCCGACGTTGGGATCCGACAGGATCGCCTCGATGATCTGCGGCCCCTTCACCGGGTCGCTGGAGGGTGCCGCTCCGCTGTCGACGGGGTTGTCGACCCGCAGGTAGCCCGGGATAACCGCCCGCAGCTTCGCGACGGTCTCGTCGGTCAGCCTCGGCAGCGACAGCCCAGCGGAGGCAGCCACGTCAGCCATGTGGGCACCGGTCCCTCCGCTGATGGCGTAGACGCAGACGCCCTCGGTCGTGGGCGGGGCCGACAGCGAGAACATCGACGCGGCGTCCTGGAGCTCGTCGAGGCCCTCGACCCGGGTGACCCCGTACTGGCGGAAGGCTGCCGAGATGACCGCATCCGACCCGGTGAGGTGGCCGGTGTGGCTCCTGGCCATCTCGCGGCCTGCCTCGGTTCGGCCGACCTTGACCACCACGAGCGGTTTGCCGGCCTTGGCCGCCCCGTCGGCCGCGAGGAGCATCGAGCGCCCGTCCTTGAAGCCCTCGATGTACGCGGCGATGACCCCGACGTCGTCGAGTTCGGCGAAGTAACCCGCGAAGTCGGCGAACTCGAGGTCGGCCTCGTTGCCGGTGGGAGCCCAGTGGCGCAGGTTCAGACCCAGCTCCTGGGCCTGGAAGATGGGCCGGCCCTGGTGGCCGGACTGCGTGATCAGCGCGACCGCGCGTCCGGGGTTGTCCTCGTCGAACAGTTCGAACGCGTTGAGGTTGGTGTTGGGGCCCAGCAGGCGCGTGTCACCGGCAGCGATCCGGTCCTCGAGCTCGACCTGGAGCGCCTCGCCCTCGGACCCGACCTCGGCGAAACCCGCGGCGAAGATCACCGCGAACCGAGCACCCTTGTCCAGCACCTCGCCCAGGACCGACATCGGGTCGCCGATGAGGATGGCGGCAAGATCGATGTCGACCGGGATGTCGCTGATCGACGGGTAGCACTTCAGGCCGTCGAGGTCGTCGCGGTTGGGGTTGACGGGGTAGACGGTCGCTCCGTGCTTGTCGGCCCACTGTCGGAGCTTGCGGGTCATCGCGGTGTTGGGTCGCCGCTCGGAGTCCGACGCCCCGATGAGCGCGACGGTCTTGGGATGGAAGAACGCATCCAGGTCCAGCTCGCGCAGCTGCACGCGCCTGCCCGTCACATCGCGTCGTGTCACCCGCACCTCCCGAACCGGCGCGGTCAGCTTACTGACGTGCGTGTCAGGGAACGGAACTGCAGTCCCTCGCTGGTCCTCGCAGGTTCAGTCGCCGACGACCAGCCGCAAGCTCGGCCGCGAGGGGTCGCCAGGCTCACCCGCGGCGTACTCAGCCAGCGGCAGCGACACGACGAAGCGTGAGCCGATGGGTTCGGCGTCCTCGACCCAGACGGTTCCGTGGTGCAGCTCGACGAAGCGGCGCACGAGGCTGAGACCCACCCCGGTGCCGGGGGAGGGGTGCGAACGGTCAAGCCGCAGGAACGGCTCGAAGATGCGCTCCTTGTCGGGATCGAGGATGCCCGGTCCCTCGTCGGTGACCGCAAGCTGCACCGTGTCGTCGACGCGGCGGACCTGGACCACGATCCTCGTCCCCTCGGGGCAGTACTTGACCGCGTTGAGGACGAGGTTCTCGACGATGCGCTCGAGCTGACCCGCGTCGGCGTCGGCGGCCACCGCGTCGCCCTCGACGGTGACGAGGTGGGTCGTGATGTCGAGCGTGTCGACTGTCTGCTCCGCGAGCTCGAGCAGCTTCGTCGGTTCCCGACGTGAGGAGATGACACCCCGGTTGAGGCGGTCGACATCGAGCAGGTCGTGTAGGAGGCGGTCGAGCTTGCGCGCTTGGCCGTGGAGGCGGTGGACGAGAGTGCTGCGCTGTTCCTCGCTGAGCCGATCGCTCAACCGGTCGAGCGTCTCGGCGCTACCGAGCACCACCGACAGCGGGGTCCGCAGCTCGTGGGAGACCGCGTTGAGGAAGGCGTTCTTCGCGTCGTGGACCTCGGCGTCTTCGATGAGCGCGGTCGCGTGGGTCGCGGTGGCCGCGAGGACGGACAGGGTGGAGTCATCGAACCCGTTCACATCACCGAGTGGCTCGCGCAGCCGGAAGATGGCGTGGCGCCCTCTCCCGACGTCGATGCCGTAGGTGAGCGCGGTGCAGCGCCCACCGCGGTCGAACGTCCGCAGCGGACCTTCATCGGTGAGCGCCGCGTGGACGTCCGCGGGCGGATCCTCGACCGTGGTCCTCCGAGCGGGCTCGCCCTCGCCCGTGGTCGTCAGGACGGCGACCGGGCCGTTGCCGCGCACGATGTAGAGCTCGACGACCTCGGCTCGGACCTGGGCACGGACGGCGTCGACCATGCGCTGCAGCGCGGTGCTGATGTCGGGAGCTGCGTGTGTATCCCGGGCGAGCTCGTAGAGCATCGTCAGGGTCTCACGGTGGGTGCGCTCGGAGATGTAGAGGCGGTAGCCGAGGATGAGCAGCGCGACGGGTGGCAGCAGCACCCACACCGTGGTCGGACGCTCGACCCAGACCACCATGGCTGCCAGCCCGAGGCCAGCGTTCGCGATCGAGGTCGGCACGCTGACACGCAGCGTCTCGACCAGCGATGACAGGCTCAGGTTCTGGTTGGAGATCCCGATCGCCCCCCAGACGACACCGGTCCCGACAGCCGTCGCCACCACCGTGCCGGCCAGCCCCCCGACGAGGTTGCGGCTCGTCACGGCGACGCCATCGCCGACGGCGGTCAGGATCGCGATCGCAACGACCACCTCGAGCAGGTAGACGGTGATGTTGACCATCGCCTTGATCGGTCGTTGGCGCTCCATCACCACCACGTGGAGGAACCCGCCCCCGATGCGGGCGAGTAGCAGTTCGGCCGGCGAGAGCAGGAAGAGCCCCATCACGATCGGTAGCTCGCTCAGGATGAGCGTGTGCGACTCGCCCTGGAAGTTGAGTCGGATGGGGAAGCGCTCGACCACGAACGAGAGCAGGAGGAGGATGGGCCACCACAGCCCGTTCCCCGCGACCTCGACGCCGCGACCCGGGAACACCACCATCGCCACGGCTGCAGCCGTGGCGATGGTGACGATCGCGAGCGAGCCGACCGAGGTGCGGACTCGCCGTAGCGAGCTACGTGGTTCGGTCATCGTGGATCAGGACCACCCTGTCGGCCCGAACGTACCCGCTGCTCCTGGCACGTGTCCGCTGGCACGGCCGTTGTCGAACCCACGGCCGAGACGGGTGTAGCCATCGTCGCCGGTGCCACCGTCCCAGCTGCTGTCCCAGCGGTTCCCGTCGAAGCTCCCGTCGTCCCAGCGGTTGCCGTCCCAGCGGTTGCCGTCCCAGCGGTTGCCGTCCCAGCCGCTGCCGTCCCAGCGGTTGCCGTCCCAGCGGTTGCCGTCCCAGCGGTTGCTGTCCCAGCGGTTGCCGTCCCAGCGGTTGCCGTCCCAGCGGTTGCCGTCCCAGCGGTTGCCGGTGAAGCTCTCGCCGGTCCAGTCGGTGCCGTTCCACTCGCCGTAGGCACTCCAGCTCGTCCCTGCGGAGGACGCGGTCGCCCAGGCGGCGCCGTCCCAGCGGTTGCCGTGGATGTCCATCTCCCCTTCGAGCGGGGTGTAGGTGATCTCACCCGTATCGGCGTTCACCGTCTCGGCGTACACGTGGTAGCCACCGCGTGCCGACTCGAGCAGGCCGTCGCCCGTGGTGTGCCGCGGGAGTTCGTCGCCGTCGTCGCCATCGTCGTCGCCGTCGTCGTCGTCGCCGTCGTCCCCATCCCCATCCTGATCGATCGGGGTCATCCGGTCCCGGGCTTGCTTCAGGTCGAGCAGGCCGTCGCCGGAGCACAAGGTGGTGCTGGAGGGGATGGCCTGCGCGGTCGTCTTGAACAGCGACTTGACCTCGTCGGGGGTGATGGCCGGGCGCTGCTCGATCACGAGCGCCGCCGCCCCGGACACCACCGCTGCCGACTGCGAGGTCCCGGTGCCGCGGAACAGCATCTCGCCCTCGCGCGCCGTCGGGAAGTACGTGTCGGCGTAGCTGCCCGGAACGCGCAGGCTGACGACCGACTGACCGGGAGCGACGATATCGGGGTTGCGGATCCCGTTGCCGCAGCTCGAGAACGACGGCACGGTGTCGTCGGCGCTGGTGTAGGTCCTACCCGAACTCGATGCACCGACCGCGATGACGTTGGGGTTGTAGGCCGGGTCCGTGAGGCCGTTCGAGGCGTTGCCCTCGTTCCCGGCAGAGGTGACCACGACGATGCCGCTGCGCCACGCCACGTCGACCGCGTGCGACAGCGGGTCGACGCGCCAGCTCTGGGTGCTCGTGGTGCCGTACGACAGGTTCAGCACGCGGATGTTGAGCCCGTCACGGTTGCGGTGCTGCACCACCCAGTCGATGGCGGCGATCACCTGGCTGACGTCGGCGGCGCCGGTCTTGTCGCCCACCTTCAGGCTGACGACGCGTGCATCCGGAGCCATGCCGAGGAAGTCGGTGGTGTTACCAGCGGTCGGAGTGGCGCCGTTGCTGCGCCCCGCGATGATCCCGGCCATGTGGGTGCCGTGGCCGTAGGTGTCGAGGTAGGTGTGGTCGGGGGACTGCGACTCGAACGACAGGTCCGGGCCGTGCACGACCTTGCCGGTGGTCGCCAGGCCGTCGATCTCGACGACGCCGGTGTCGATCAGGGCGACGTCCACACCGGCCCCCGTGTACCCGGCCGTCCAGTAGCTCGACGCTCCGGTCACCTCCTGGGCGACGTAGTAGAGGCTGCCGTCCTTGGTGAGCGGGTCGAAGTCGGCAGCGGTCCACTCGGGCTGGAGGCGCTCGTCCGTAGTGACGGCGACGACGCCGGCCGTGCCGGCCAGCTCGTCGACCCGGTCGGCGGGGACATCCGCCACGATGGCATCGATGATGCCAAGGCGTCCGGTCGTGGCTCCGCCGAGGTCAGCGATCGCGTGCTCGACCCCCGTGATCGTCCCGCGCACCTGGACGATCACGGGCGTGAGCGCCGTGTTGTCCGACTGGATGCCCACGGCTGCCGCCGGCCCGATCAGTGTCAGCAGCAGCAGCGCGCTCAGCATGCGCACGCGAGGACGACTCCTCCCGATCCCGAAGGCGATGGTGTCCGCTGCCATGTTCCCGCTCTCCCGGTCTCACTGCCGCGGCCGAGAGGTGGCCGGGGGCCTGCAGCGAGTATGGACATCAGCGTCTCGCGGGCCTTGACCAGCTGGGACCAACTTCGGCTAGCCCGTGGTGACCAGGAGGTCAACGGTTCCTAGGCACTCGGGGTGACGCCTAGTGATCGCATGCCTACTCAGTGTCATCCACGATGACGCGGGTGGCTTTGTAGCCCGCGCGTGGGAGCGTGTCGCGGTCGAGGATCTCCGCGTCGATCCGCACGCCCAGCGCCTCGCCGACGGTCGCCTCGATCTCCCGTCGGAGCTGTTGGCGGTCGGACCCGGCGCCGTCTTCACCGACCTCGACGCGCAGCCGCAGCGGCTGCTGCAGGTCCTCAGGGGCGGGGCGGATCACCTGGTACTCCAGGCTCGGCTTGCGCACCGCCCTGACCCTGCCGAGCGCGGCCTCGATCTGGGGCACCATCACGGCGGTCCCCTGGGTGCGGATGAGATCCTTGAACCGGCCGCCCCACCAGCCACGGGCGTGCGTCTCGCCGCACGGGCACTCGCTGCGCTCGATTCGGCAGGCCTCCTCGAGGTCGTAGCGCACGAGGAAGTTGTCCCGCCCCAGGGTCGTCACGACCAACCGGCCCCACTCGCCGTCGGTGACCTCCCGCCCGGTCTCCTCGTCGAGAGCCTGGACGATGGCGAGATCCTCGCAGAGATGTCCGCCGTCGAGCTCGCCGCAGGCGGAGCCGAGGTAGGGCATGCACTCCGAGCCTGCCGTCATGAGCGGCATCGGCTCGCCGGGCTTGCCCATCGGGGGGACCTTGGAGAAGTCGAAGCCCGCGGTCAGCGGATCGATGCCGACCTTCGCGGCGACCTCCATGAAGCGTCCGGTCGCGAAGCCGAGGAACGGCCGGTCGGGGGTGATGCGCTGCCAGAACTCGAGTGCCTGCTGGGCCAGCTCGTCGGTATCGGGTGGCGGCGCCCAGATCGCGAGGCAGCCGAGGTGCTCGTAGACCCCCTGCAGGATGCTGCCACCCGAGTAGAGGTAGGCGGGGTGAGCGTGCGTCATGACCATGCCCGGACGCACACCCTGGCGCCACATCATCCGCGCCCCGGCCTCGCAGTCGACGAGCAGGTCGTGGCGCGTCCACAGCTGGACGGTCGGAGTGCCGGTCGTGCCGGTTGAGGTCCCGATGCGGATGTTGTCGCGCAGGTCGGTGCCGCGGTAGTCGCCCACGGGCGGGTGCTCGGCCTCGGAGTCGCGCAGCTCCTGCTTCACGGTGACGGGGATCGCGGCGAGATCGTCGACCCCCTTGACGTCGTCTGCCGACTCGAAGCCGGCCTCGCGCAGCTTGCGTCCGAAGAACGGGATGGGGCGTTCGAACACGCGGCGCGCGAGGTCTCGCACGCGCTCGTCCTGCAGGGCTCGCAGCTCGTCGCGCGACATCGTCTGGGTCGCCTCGTCGTAGAACGTCCGATCGACATCCGCGAGCGACGCGGGGTCGCTGCGGCGGAGCGTGGCCCGCGGCAGGTTGCCCTCGATGCTCGGCATCCATCCCTCCAACGTTGACGCGCGTGTCAGGGAACCGTAGCGTCGTCCGCCACCGTGACCCCAGCCCCCCGCACCGCGCCCCGCGCCCCCGTGGCAGCGACACCGGTGCTGCGCGAGGGGGTGTTCCGACGCAGCACCTACGTGGACGTCGGACCCTCGGAGGGGCAGCGCTGGCTGCAGCAGCAGCCCGTGCGCCTCGCGTTCGCGGGCGAGCTCCGGGACGAGGTCGGGGGAGGCGATGCGGTCTCCGCCGCGAAGCTGGAGGCGAGGGTCGACGAGCACCGCGACCTCACCTGGCTCGTCACCGTCCCGTCCCTCGCGGACGGTGATGGCGTGGTCGGTGGGTTGATCGGGCAGCGCGTCGGTCCCGGGTTCCGGCGTGTGGTCGAGTCCGTCCACGTCGGTCCCGTCCACGATCCGATCAGGGTGCTGCTGTTCGATCTGCCCACCGCGGCGCTCATCTCGGGGTACGCCGAGATCCGCTCCCGCACGCTCGCCGGCATCGCCCCCGGCGACATCGTCGGTCCGGAGGTGCTGCCCTACGTGGAGGAGGTGTGTGCGGGCTGGGCGAGCGACGGGCTCATGGTGAGCAGCATCCGCCGAGGCGAGGGTGTCCCCATCCAGGACTGCCCCGAAGCTCCCGCCTTGGAGGACCCGTGGCCCGGTATCGCGCCGCTGCGGATCGGCTGGCTCCGGCGTCGGCGCCGCATCGACCTCAGCGAGGGCGCGATCGACGCGATGTTCCGTGACAGCTACGCCGAGCCCGACGGTCGCGAGACGGTCCTGCACGAGTACTCGGTCGTGGGACGTTTGGAGGCCGATGGTGCCATCGGGGCGCTCGAGGCCACCCCACGCGTGCTGCCGTTCGCGGAGTGTCCGTTGGCCGCCGACAACGTCGCACGGCTCCGGGGCACGCCGGGTGCGCAGCTGCGGTCCAGCGTGCGCGACGAGCTCGGTGGGACCGCCGGCTGCACGCACCTCAACGACCTCCTGGCAGCGATCGGTGACGCGGTGGCCGCAACCGCGTGAGCGCGGTCCGCAGGGACTTGCATCCGGCTGTGGGTTCTATGACACTCATGTCAGGTTCGTCACGGGTCGAGGCTCACCGTCACCGGAGGCACGCATGGCAACCACGTCCCACGGTTCGCGCCGCTACGAGGTGATCTCGGCCGACACGCACGTGCTCGAACCACCCCACATCTGGGACGAGTGGTTGCCGGAGAAGTACCGCGAGCACGCCCCGAGGCTGGTGAAGGACGAGGACGACGGGGACGCGTGGCTGTTCCCGGGCTCGTCCGATCCCGACCCGATCGGGCTGGTATCGACGCCCGGCATGCCCTGGGACAAGTTCCGCTGGACCGGTGTCACCTACGAGGAGGCGCGTGACGGCTGCTACGACGGCGCGGCCCGGCTGCAGGACATGGACGCCGACGGCATCGACGCCGAGGTGCTGTTCCCGCCCCAGCGCACGATCGGCCACTGGCTCGGACACGAAGACGACGACGTCGTCAGGGCCGGCGTCGAGGCCTACAACAACTTCCTCTGGGACGAGTTCACCGCACCCGATCGCGGTCGCCTCATCCCGTTGGCACAGATCAGCAGCCTCGGGATCGACGCGGCGGTCGCAGAGGTGGCGTCGGCGGCCGAACGCGGCTGCAAGGGCGTGATCATCAGCACCTGGCCAGCTGGCGGCGACAGCCTCAGCAAGGACGACGACCCGTTCTGGGCGGCCGCCGCCGAGGCGGGGCTGACCGTCTGCTGCCACATCAACATCACGAGCCGGGCGCAGCGGATCGCCGCGAAGAAGGCGAGCGCCGGCGGTGTGCTCGGTCGCGGCACGGGGCGCGACGCGAAGGCCAAGGCCGTGGGAGGCCTGGGCAGCGTCTTCGCGCGCGTCGCCCCGAACCTGGCCTCGCTGATCATGACCGGCACGTTCGAGCGCCACCCCGACCTGAGCTTCGCCTGGATCGAGGTCGGGGCGGGCTGGATCCCCCACCTCCTCGAGCAGATGGACGACCGCTACTGGCGTAACCGCGGCTGGGCCGGCCTCGAGCTGCCTCAGCAGCCGTCCTACTACTGGTACCGCAACTGCTCGGCCACGTTCATCGTGGACCGCTCCGCGGTGATGCTCCGCCACGCCGCCGGGGTGGACAACATCATGTGGTCCACCGACTACCCCCACCACGGCAACGACTGGCCCTACTCGCGCAAGACCATCGACGAGATGATGTTCGACGTGCCCGACGACGAGAAGCACAACCTGATCGCCGGCAACGCCGTCCGCGTGTTCAACCTGGAGCAGTAGCGACTCGCGAGTTAGCCCGGCGGCGTCCTTGGGGACCGCCCGGAGCCGGATAGGTGTTCCGCGCGGTGACCGCTTCGGCTAGGGTCGAAGCTTGTTCGAGCGGGGGAGGGGGGTCGTGATGCGGTTCGTTGAGCTGTTCGATCCTGCGCTGCGGCTGCGGGATGCGGGCCACCACCCGTGGTACGACGATCCCGAGGATCGTGCCGGGCGCATCCGAGAGTTCTTCGCCTGCCCTGTTCCCCAAGTTCGCCGCGGTGTCGAGAGGGAGTTGCCGTGATGAACAGCACGCGTACGGAACGAGCTGGAGTTCCCAGCCGCGGACCGCTGGCCCGTCGCGACCTGCTCCGCGGGGTACTGACCGCCGGTGTCGGCGGCACCCTGCTGGCCGCCGCGCCCGCCCGGGCGGCCTGGGCCAGCAGGGACGCCGCAGGAACGCGTGGCGGTGGCCCCACGCTCGACGTGGCCTGCCTCACCGACACCTTCCACGCTGCGGCCGCCATCGACACCGCTCCACCCGTGGACGGGCCCGTGTACGGGACCCCGTTCCTGGTCGAGGGTGTCATCTACGAAGGCGGCAGTCTGGGCGATGACCCCACCTTCGACCCTCGCAGCAACGCCGGCCTCGGCACCTGGCTGTGTCGCGGCTGGATCATCATCCGCGGCGACCGGCCCGAGCCTCACGTGGTCACGACCCAGTCGTACCTGCTGCCCCGCGACGACGAGTTGTTCCCCGCGGACCAGCTGGTCTCGGAGGGCCTCGAGGGCGGGGAGGCAGCCGACTGGGCCGCACCACGGGTCGTGGTCGGGGGCACCGGCCGATACGCGGGTGCGCGCGGCACCGTCGTGCAGCGGTTCGTCGGCGTGAACGCCACCGTCGGTCCGCTCGGCAACGGTCCGAACTTCCGCTTCTCGTTCGATCTGCTCCCAGCCGAGAGCTGAGCGGCGCCGCGGCCGATAGGTCCCGGGTCCGGAAGCGATCCGCCGGGGTCCGGGGGTCGAGACGGCGTTCGGATCCGACGGCTACTCGAAGGGCGTACGCTCGCAGGGTCGTGACGCTACAGCGGTGATCGGATTGGTCACCTCGTTGTGCGACCAGCCCACCGACGGGAGGCGTCACGCGTCAAGGAGCGAGGGCCGCGTTGGAAGGCTCCGACGGGCAGGCGCCCCGCGGTGCGGGTGGTTCGCGAGCCCGCCCATCGCTCCCTCAGCGCACCCCGATGTTCGGCCGCGAACGTGAGTTGGATGAGCTGTCTGCCCTCGCCGACGCTGCGGCGAGGGGGAAGGGCGGGGTCGTCCTCGTGGAAGGCGAAGCGGGGATCGGCAAGACCCAGCTGGTCACGGCGACGCTGACGCGCGCAGAGACGTCAGGCTTCGCCGCGTTCCGTGCCGCTGCGGAGGCCCTGGAGCGCGGTCGCCCGTTCGGTGTCGTCGCGGACGCGTTGGAACTGCACCCGCGCTCCGACGACCCCGAGCGGGCAGAGATCGGCCGCCTGCTGACGGGCGAACCCTCGCCCGACGAGACGTCCAACCCGTACGCCGATCCCACGTTCCGGATCATCGAATCGGTCGGTGCGATCCTCGAACGGCTCGCTTCGAAGCGTCCGGTCGCGGTCGCGCTCGAGGACCTCCATTGGGCGGATGTCTCGACGCTGGGGGCCGTGGTCTCGCTCGCACGCCGCTTCGCGGCGATGCCGGTGCTGATGCTGCTGACGATGCGTCCGTCGCCGCGCTCGCACGACCTCGACGGCGCGGTCGAGCGCCTCTGGTCCCGGGGGGCACGGCAGCTCCGATTGTCGCCGCTCCCCGACGATGCCGTCGTCGCCCTGACCGCCGAGGTGGCGACGGCAGCGCCAGGCCCCAGCCTTCTGCGCCAGGTGCGCGGCGCCTCCGGGAACCCGCTGTACGTGATCGAGCTCGTTCGCGCCCTGCGTGATGCCGGCGCGCTCCGTGTGGCAGGGGGCGTGGCCGAGAGCGACGAGACGCCGCTGCCGAGCACGCTGCGCGAGACGATCCTTCGCAGGCTCAGCTTCCTGCCTGCCGACGCGCTCGAGCTGCTGCGTCTCGCGTCCGTGCTCGGGTCGACGTTCGCCGCGGACGACCTGGCGGCGGTGGCGGGTCAGCCGGCCCGCGACCTGCTGACACGCCTCCAGGAGCCCGTCCGCGCGGGGGTGATCGGCGAGGCCGGCGGTGCGCTCGCGTTCCGTCACGAGCTCATCCGGGCAGCCGTGTACGACGACATCCCGGGCACGATCCGTAGCCGTCTGCATCGCGAGGCCGCCGAGGCCCTGGCCACGGCGGGGGCTTCGCCGGCACGCGTAGGCGAGCAGCTGGCGCTTGCGGGCGACCCCGAGGCGGTGCCATGGCTGCGGCGGGCAGCGCGCCACGCCGCCTCACGCTCGCCGCTGGTCGCGACCGATCTGTTGCGCCGTGCGCTCGACCTGGCCGCCTTCGACCACCCCAAGCGCGAGGCGATGACGTCGGAGCTCTTGACCTCGCTGGTGATCGTCGGACGCATGGCGGAGGTCGAGCCGCTCGCTCGCGACATCCTCGCCCGCGACCCGCCGCCGCTGCTCGAAGCGTCGATCCGAAGCAACCTCGCGAACGCCCTGTTGTACCGTGAGATCCGGCCGGACGCGGCACGGGAGCAGTTCGCCCGGGCGGCAGCCGTGGCGGACATCCCGGACTGGCTGGCCTCTTGGAACGTCGCGCTCGCGGCGCTCGTGCAGGTCCTCGACCAGCGAGCGAAGCGGTGGCCGCGCCACCAGGGTGTCGGCCTTGACGGTGCCGTCCGCCGGGAGCACGCGGCG
>JAHWKY010000049.1 GCA_019347575.1 Actinomycetota bacterium
GGCGATCTTGTCGCCAGCGTCAAGCTCGATCAGGTTGACCGTGAACATCGGCGGTGCGCCGTCATAGCTGATGAGGAGCTCGGCTACGACGAGGTCCCCCCAGCGGTTCAGCCGGCGGATCTTGAAGGCGAGGTCCGCTGGGTACTGTCGGCGCCACTCGCGGAAGTTCTCGACGCCCTCGTAGCGCTCACCGCCCTGAGGGAACTCGAGGACGGCATCGTCCGCGTAGACCTCGTGGGCGATGTCCTCGTCGATGCCCGCGTACTCCCAATGGCGTTCCAGGTCGGCTCTCAGTTCTGGGTCGAGCATCGTCTCATCCCTTCGATCGTGACACGGAGCCATGCCAGGTCCGTGGCGGTTCACGCCGATCATCCCGTTCGTCTAGCGCTTTGTCACGAGGACGCGTCCAGCGCCTGCCGTGCGTTGTCACGATGAACTGTTGGCCTGAGGTTTCGCCGAGGCTGCCCAGCTGTCACCGCGCGTTTGTTCACGTGGCTGGCAGGCCGGCTCACACCCGCTCAGGATCCGTTCTGGACGGCTTCCGATCGGGAAAGTCCCGTTGCTACCGCGAGTATTGCGCCCTCCAGCTGACATCCGGTGCGCGGCGCCCATCGCTTCCGGTCGCCGCATCGCCAAGATCGTCGAACAGACCGAGAACTCGAAACGGAACCAGAGCCGCAGGTCGCAGCAACCGGTGCCGGCATCCTCCTCCCACCTCGCGCATCGACCACCCCACCTAGCGCGGACCGCTCGACACCTCCTGGCACAGCCACCACCTTGCCACCGACAGCCAGCAACTCTGATGCCGAGGGGAACATCGTCCGCGACGAGAACGGTCACGCGGTCGGGGCCGTCGCGCATGGGGACGCTGCGCTGCAACCACTGGCGCTGCCCAACACCGAGAAGCTGGCGCTGCTACCGCCCGCGTAAGAGGGCCAGGCGGCTGCGCTCGGCTACGTCGCGCCCTTGCCGAGCCAGCCGCGCATCGGGCCGACTGTCTCGCCGCGTCTCCATGAGCTTCGCGAAGCCAGGCACGTAGTCGAAGTGCATCGTGTCCATGGTGTCCCACGCCCCGCCCGGATCGAAGCCGTGCTCGACCATGGCCTCGTAGAAGTGGCGGTTCATGCCGAACCCGGCCCCCTCTCCACCTGCGCCGGGGTCGGGTCCCGGCGTACGAAGCCGGTCGTGAGGAGCTGGTAGAGCGAGGCTCACCGACCGTCCGCTTCGGGCGGGTAGGCGGCGTGTTCGGCCGCCGCTTCGACTGCCGCCAGCCGAAAATGAGCTGGTAGTCGGGTGCGTTGATGGCGTCGATGTGCTTCTGGTGCTTGTCCAGCTCGAACGCGTAGTAGGCAGACCGCAGCCGCGCCATCATGGCGTCCTTGAGCGCCGCGGGGGTGGCGTAGGTGCCCGGGTCGAGGTCGCCGGAGGTGCCGCGGTGGCGCCGGACGAAGATCGCCTCCGGCGCGTTGATCATGATCTCCCACACATCGTCATCGTCCAGCAGCGGAGCCAGCGGGCCGTACCCGGCCAGGTTGCGCTCCGCCCGCTCCACCACGTGTCGGTCGTTCTGTACCGCTGAGGTATAGAACCGCCTACGCCGGTGCGGGGCGGGGGGCACGGGTGGACGGCGGGGTGCGGGAGGGGGAGATCTCACCCCACCTTCGTGCCGACTTCACCCCCGCGCGTCGCTGCCAACAGGGGTCCGTGTCACGTCCCGTCGAAGCGCAACCTCTCGTGCCCGTCGCAGGCTCGTCGGTCCATGGACGACGATCCCGCCCGACCTGAGCGCGGTGCCCACTCGATGTGCCCGAGATGCCACCGGGCAAGGGCCACGGTGTCGCGAACCTCGACCACCAGGTCGTCGCCGTGGCCCGGATCGGAAGCACACCGCCGTGTCGGTGAGGCAGATCACGTCCCGCGTCGGACTCCCGCGGCGAGTGGTTGCGACGCCCCTGCCGGCTCAGCGAAGGTCACGTCCAAGGGGCAGATCACGATCCCGAAGCAGGTCCGGGATGCGTTGGACCTGCACGAAGGCGACAAGGTCGTCTTCCGCATCTTCGATGGGCGGGCGGTCCTGTCCCGAACGCCCGACCTGCTCGACCTGGCGGGCGCCGTACCGGTCCCAGCAGGCAAGCAGGGCGCCGACTGGTCGACCATCCGTGAACGAACGCGTCGCCAGCGAGCCACGCGAGGATGACGACCTTCCTCGACACCAACATCCTGGTGCGCCACTTCACCGGCGACCCTCCGGCACAGGCCCGTCGGGCCACCTCCCTGCTCGCGGCTGCGACGGACCTGCACCTGACTGACGTGGTCGCTGCCGAGACCGTGTACGTGCTCGAGTCGTTCTACGAGGTCCCACCTGCGGACACGGCACGCCTGCTTCGCTCGGCCGTCGCCTTCGAGGCCGTCACGGTGGATGACGAGGACCGGCTTCTGCGTGCGCTGGAGATCTACGAGCTCCATGCCATCGACTTCACCGACTGCTACCTGGCGGCGTGTGCGGAGATCGATGGTCAGGGGCTCGTCGCCAGCTTCGATCGCGACATCGACAAGGTGCAGACCGTCACCAAGCTCGAGCCTCGCTAGAACAGGTTGGCCCACATCCTGCGCGAGCACTCGGTTCCCCCGACTGGTAAAACACCCGCGGGGACTTCGTAAGGGGAGGCAGATGCCCGATGAGGAGGCCTCGACCGAGGTCGTGACGATCGATCGCCGCTTCCGGGGACCGCTTCGTTCGGGGAACGGTGGCGTGTCGGCGGGGCTCGCTGCCAGGTTCATCGAGGGCCCAGCCACCGTGCGCCTGCGACGACCGCCGCCGCTCGACCGACCCCTTGGGGTACGTCGAGTTGACGGTGCCGTGCACGTTTTCGATGGCCAGGAACTCGTGATGGAAGCCAGCCCCGCGGCCACTCCGGTTGAGCCGCCGCTCCAGGGCGCCGTGCTCGAGCGGACACTCGAGCGCGGCACGACCCCGCCCCCGGAGAGGCATCGGGCCCCGGAATGCTTCGTGTGCGGTCCGCGTGACGATGGACTTCGCATCTGCCCCCGGCATCTGCCGGGCACGCAGGTGTGGTCGACGGTGTGGACCCCCGACGACTCGGTCTCGAGCATCGGCGCGGTCGTCGATGCCCACATCGTTTGGGGAGCGCTCGACTGCCCGGCTGGCATCGCGGTCGTGCGCGGCGGTCTGGCCGAGCTGACCTTCTTCCCGGCGTTGACCAGCCTCGCTGCCACCATCGAGCATCCCGTCCCCGTCGGGCGGCCCGTGGCGGTCCTCGGTTGGCTCATCTCGGAGGACGAACGGCGCATCAACGGCGGGACCGCGGTAGTCGGTAGTGATGGCACCGTCCTGGCGAGCGCCTACGCGCAACACGCGCGACTACCACTCGACTTCGGCAGCCGCTGACCGAGCTCGCTGTCGGTCCTCATGCGCCGACGATGCCATCCGTCCGCCCGCGCATACGACACGGTCGTACGCCGCCAGGATCGAAGACCGGGAGGTAGCCGGCGCGCGCGTCATCCCGCAGTCTCCTGCGTCGTGTCTCGGCGGCTACGACGTGGTGGTTCTGAACGTGCAGAGGGGTCCAGGGGCGGCCGCGAGCCGGGTATCGAGCGTTGCGCACGGGACGTCGTAGGACTCCGCGAGGGCCACGTACCAGGCGTCGTAGGCGGTGACGGTGTTGCGGAGCTCCCAGACACGTGGCGCCAAGGGGCGGAAGGGGAACAGTTCGATCCGGAGGTCGAGCAGATCCGCCAACGCCAGCGACGCGACATCCACCGAGACGTCGCCTGCGAGAGCAGCGCGACGCAGGATGTTCGCGACCTCGGCGGGCATCAGGTGCGGAGCGATGACGTGATCGTTGGCGAGCAAGTCCTCAGCCCACGTGCCGTCCGGTCCAGCGTCGATGAGCGCTGAGGTGACCACGCTGGCGTCGACCACCAGTGTCATCGGCGGTCCGCGGCCCGATGCTCCACGATCCGGTCTGCCGACAGTCTGCTGCCGGTCTGTTGCTTACGCTGTCGGACGCGCTCCATCAGGTCGGCCGGGTCAGGCTGACGGGCGAGCTCGATCAGCTCGGACCGCAGGTACTCCTGTAGGGACCGGCCGCTGCGTCGCGCACGAGCAGACAGCTCGTTGTGAGCGTCCTCGGGGACGTTGCGGATCGTGATGGAGGTCGTCATAGCGCTAGTCTGCATGTTGCAGCAGCGGAATGCAAGCGTCGCAAGAACGCCCGATACAACGCAGTCCAACGGATGTGCCGTGCCAGAGGCGACCTCGTTAGCAGACCTGCCGGACGCAGGACGCGGGCATCCCCGCGTCGAACACGCTCACCGACGAGAAGGGCGCTGACAGGACCACCATGACGACAACAGCGGCCACCGTGCTGGCGCTCGCCGGCCTCCTGCTCGCCGCAGACACGCCCGACGGCGCCCCGAGCCGCGACGTCGTGTTCGTCGCCAACGCCGAGGGCGGCACGGTCACGGCGGTCGACGCCGCCACCTTCGCGCTGCTCCTCCAGCTCGACGTCGTTCCCGACGGCGAGAGCGCCGAGCTGGGCGAGGACGACCCGGTGCAGGCGACCATCGGCCAGCAGCTCGTCGAGGCCGCGGGCGGCGAGAACCTCGCGCAGGACCAGGACCTCTCCCCCGACGGTCGCACGCTCTACGTCTCTCGGGGCCACCGCGGTGACGTCGCCGCCTTCGACCTCGCGTCGGGCGAACTCCGCTGGAAGACCCCGGTCGACGGCATCCGCGCCGACCACGCGACCTTGTCCGCCGACGGGACCCGGCTGTACGTCTCGTCGCTCACGACCGACGTGGTCGAGGTCTTCGACACGTCCGACGGCACGGTCGTCGGGTCGGCCGCGACCGGCGAGTGGCCGCACGACAACCACCTCAGCCGCGACGGCGAGCGCCTCTACAACGCGAGCATCGGCAACATCGTCACGCCGGAGGAGACGCGGGACGCCCGGATCGCGCTTCCGGGGGTACCGTCGCCGTACCAGCTGCGGATCATCGACACGGCCACGCTCGAGACGCTCGAGACCCACGAGTTCGACCGCGGCATCCGCCCCTTCGCGCTGGACGCCTCCGAGACCCGGGTGTACGCGCAGCTGTCGCAGCTGCACGGTGTGATCGAGTACGACCTCGAGGCGGCGGTCGAGACTCGACGTCTCGAGCTGCCGATCGACGACGGGGTGACCGAGGACGACTACTCGTTCGAGGCGCCGCACCATGGCCTCGCCCTGTCGCTCGACGGCACGACCCTGTGCCTCGCCGGTCGCGCGTCCGACTACGTCGCCCTGGTCGACGTCGCGAGCTTCGAGCCGACCGCGATCGTCGACGTCGGTGACAGGCCGAGCTGGTCGCTCACGACCCCGGACGGCGGGCACTGCGTCGTCGCGAACACCGGCGACGGCACGGTCTCGTTCGTGTCCTACGCGACGCGTAGCGAGGTGGCACGAGTCCCGACCGGCGCGGGACCGAAGCATCTCGAGGCGGGCCGGGTGCCGGCCGATGTGCTCACCGCGTGGGCGACCGCTGCCGATGGCGCCGCTGAGGGCGATGCCGCGGCATCACCCGAGCACGCCCCTGCGCCGGACGACGGGGCCGGTGGGCTGCCGGCGACCGGCGGCGGGCTCGCCGGCATCGCGCTCGGCGCGCTCGGCGCCGCGACCGCCCTCACCGCGCGCCGTCGCCGGTGAGGGGCTGGGCGTGGCGCGCCTGGAGCCGCCACCCCTCCGGCATCCGGACCCACACGTCGGTCATCCGGTAGGTGCCGTCCCGCCGCTCCCCGCCCATGCGGCCGAGCTGGCGGTAGCGACTGCGGGCGATCGCGCAGGTGCCGTAGTGCTGGACCTCGAGCTCCTCGAACGCGTAGTCGTCGATGACGTACTCGCGGTCGGTCACCTCGAGCCACTCGGCGCGCGACCGGACCTCGCGGCCACGCCTCCCCGTCGTGAGCGTGAAGTCGTCGCCGAGGAGCCGTTCGAGCCGGGCCATGTCGCGGTCGCGCACCGCGTCCATGACCGCCCGCTCGAGAGCGGCGATCTCCTCGACGTCGTCCACCGTCGCTCCTCCGCTCTCCGCCCCGTGGGCTGAGCCAGCCAGCATGCCAGAGCGGTGCACGTCCGGAGCGGGACCCGCGCGGCGGTTACCTTCGGCTCCTCCGCCCCACGGACCGAACGGATCCCATGCCGCTGCTGAACGTCCGTTCCGCGGTCGACTGGACCGCCGAGGAAGACGCGACGGCGGTGCTGCTCGTGCGCGTCGGCGAGACGGATGCACAGCGGGTCCGCGACGAGCACCTCGAGGTCGACGGGGCGGAGGTCGAGGACCCCGGCGTCCGCTGGGACGGCGCCCGACCGCTGCGCCTGCACGCGACCGCGGGACCGGTCAGGCTCCGCTACACCGCGACGGTCGAGGTCGACGACGAGGTCCCGGACACCGACATCGAGCTCCCGACGCTGAGCGACCTCGACCTCGGTCTGTTGCGCTGGACCCTCCCGAGCAGGTACTGCCCGTCCGACGTCATCGGGCCGAGTGCCGAGGCGCTGTTCGGCGACGCGCCCCGCACCGGCGCTCTGCTCGAGCAGGTACGCCGGTGGGTCGAAGCCAACGTCGCCTACGTCCCCGGCACGAGTGACGTCCACACGGCGGCCGACGAGACCCTCCTGCGGCGGACCGGCGTCTGCCGTGACCTCGCGCACCTCACCGCGTCGCTGCTGCGCGGGCTCGGCATCCCGGCGCGGCTCGTCGCCGCCTACGCGCTCGACCTCGACCCACCGGACTTCCACGCGGTGGTCGAGGCGCACAACGGGGTCGCGTGGCGTCTCCTCGACGCGACGGGGCTAGCGCCGGTGGGGACGCTCGTCCGGATCGTGACCGGTCGAGACGCGGCCGACATCGCCTGGGGCACGACCGAGGGTCCGCTCACGCTCGATGACCTCGCGGTCGCGGTCGAGCGCGCCTGACGGAAACCCGCAGCATGGCGAGGAGACGGGAGTGGCCGCCGCGCTAGGAGGGACGGGCGGGGCCGTCTGCATCGAGGCGACGTTGGGCAACGGCACGTCGAGCTCGAACACCTCCTCCGCCGTCACCACCCCGTCCGGCGTGAGCTCACGGACCTCGAGCGCGAGCGGTTCCTGCAAGCCCTCGTAGGTTGAGCGACGATCCCCGCGACCTGACGAACGGGCAACACCAGGTCGCGTCAGCCGGCGTTGTCGGGCGCATCGTGTCACCGGTTGGGATAGCTGGATCAACCAACCCGCCCTACCTATGTGTGTCGCGAGTGGGCAACACGTGATGCTCGTCACGGTCGATCGCTCGTCGCACGAGAGTTCCGACGAGCGTGAAGGTGATGCCACCGATGCCCGCTGCTGCGAGAGCCTCGACCACCCGTCGACCCAGCGCCACTGCGAGAACGAACCATGTCAACGCGAACGCCATCCCACCCACCAGGACGCTGAGCAGCGGCACGCCAGAAGGTCCGCGGTTCGCACCGATGTACAACACCACCGCGTTGAGCACGACGAAGCCGAAGATGACACCGGCAGCACCGGCTTCGCCCCGCACCAGCGCAGTCACCCCGGCGACAAGTAGTAGGAACAGGAACGTCCAAAGCCCACGCCACAGCCACACCGGCGGTTCAGCACGATCGAGATGGACTCGGCGGTCGAGCCAGACCAGCCAGCCCAGCAAGCGCATGCGTGACTCCGTCGACGCGGCGACGGTATCCAGCGCCCTCGAACGTCGCCACCAACCGGGTGACGGCCGGTCAGGTCGGCGTCGGGCGACCGTCAGGTCAGGCCGGGAGCGATGCCAGGGAGCCACCACACGGCCACGGCGGCGAGTAACGAGAGCACCCCCGTCGAGAGGGCGAGTTGCTCGCCCCGGGGCAGCAACTTCTCTGCGGCCACGACTGCCGCCAGAGCGACCATGGCACCGAGGTGCATCGTGCCGACCACGATGAACAAGGCCATCAGCGCCCAACAGCACCCGAGGCAGTACCCCGCATGGCGCACGGCCACCCGCACTTCTCGGAACGGACCGGTGAACGATGCGTAGTGCACGAGCTGCGAGATCGGTGACCGGCACTGCCGCAGGCATCGCTGTTTGAACGGACTGAGTTGCCAGACGCCCACGGTGGCGAACACCACCGACGCGATGGCGGTCCCGCTACGTCCCGAGCCCAACTGGACCTCGACGGCCCGCAACGCTGCCCACGCCGGTACCGCGGAGAGGGCCCAGACGGCCAGGTAGGTGCTCGTGAAGGCGACGAGCCGCACGGTCCGGTGTCGTTGGAACGTCCGGGAGTACAGCACGCCCACCGGTGCCACGGATGGCAGCATCATGGCGGCCATCATGAGTGCCCACATGCCGCTGAACGCCCCGACGCTGAGCCCCATCGTGCCGGGCATGCCTCCCATGCCTGCGGTCCGGGCGAACGTCAGGACCCACAGGCCAGCCGCCACCACCGACAACGCCATGAGTGGCGGCGTCCACCGCAGCAGAGCTGGGTGCCCAGCGGCGGACAAAGGTCAGCCCGACCAGCTGAACGGCGCGGCGAAGCCGCTCGTACCCGCTCCTTCGAACGAGATCCCGAACACGTCGACGCGGTTGCCATCCGCCCCGCGCGCCATCGTCAGCGTGTCGTTGGCCGGATGGAACACGTTGGAGAGCCGGACCGGCCCTTCGCTGTCCTCAGTGGAGTAGATGTCGTCGACCCCGAGCGAGGCAGCATCACCGAAGCTGGCGCGGTGGTGTCCGTCGGTCTCCTCGAAGGACACCGGGACCTGTTCGAAGCCCACCATCTCCCCGATGAGTGGCCCCAGCATCTCCGGCACACCCCCCGCCTGCCCCGACAGCACCCTCTGGAACCCCTCGACCTGGGACTCGTCAGCACCGTCGTCGAGCAGCACCCCGACCTTCCAGCCACCTTCGGACATCAGCGCAGGCGAGTCGATCACCATCGCGAACGTGCGGCCCCCGACATCGACACCATCGATCTCGCCTTGCTCGACGTGGAACGCCAGGAACGCCCGGCAACGATCGTGCGTGGCTTCTTGCTGCAGACCGGACCAGGTGCAAGGACAGATGACGTCGCAGTTGCAGTTCTCGAAGTACGTGCCGGACAGGTTCCAGGCCATCAGCTTCTCCTCCAGCCGACCCGGCCACACCCGCGATCAGCGGAGGCTCCGGACCAGCCCGTCCACTATGGACCAGTGACGCACAGAAGTCCATCGATGCCGAGGTGACGACCCGGAGGCGTCGACCCTCGTTCGATGAGGCTCTGCCGGTCGGCGGGGACGGGGGTCAGGTCGACTCCGGCGTGGTGTAGCGGGCGAGGTAGTTCTGCAACCCTACGAGCTCGATCGCGTCCAGCTGGGACTCGAGGTAGTTGGCGTGCTCCTCCTCGTCGGTGAGCATCCCGGCGAGCATCTCGCGGGTGCCGATGTCGCCCTTGTCCAGCGCCAGCTCCACCCCTCGTCGGAGCCGATCGATCGCCTCGGTCTCCACCTGCAGCCCCAGCTCGATCATCTCCTTCGGGCTCTCCCCGCTCCGCAACGCATCGAGCCGCTGGAGGTTGGGGTGGCCCTCGAGGTACAGGATCCGGTCGATCAGCTCCTCGGCGTCCCGCATCTCATCCATCGACCGGTCGCGGAACACCGTGGCCAAGCCGGGCAGGCCCCACCCCTCCAACATCTTCGCGTTCAGGAAGTACTGGTTGACCGCGGTCAGCTCCGCGGTCAGTACCTCGTTGAGCAGCTCCACCACATCGCTGTCGCCCTGCACCCCACCCTCCCAGCCTTGTGAGACGGTCGAACCTACACCGCAGCCTCCACCGGGGCAGGCTCCGACGCCCGCGCAAGCCGACGCCGGATCTCGGCGGCGGTCAGGTCTTGTTCGGCGGGCAAGCCGTGCTCGCGGAGCAACCGCCGTAGCTCCGGCAGGCACCCCCCGCAGCGGCTACCCACGCCGCAGACCTCGGCGAGCGCACATGCCTCCGTCGCTCCGGACGCGATCGCATCACGGACCTCGCGGTCGGACACGACGCGACAGTGACACACGATCACGCCGACCCCTCCCCACCCCGGGCGACACGACGCTCCCGCACGACGATCTCCGCCGTCGCGAACGCGACCGGTCGGCGCCACAAGGCGAAGGGATCGTGCACGGCCGCGACCTCCCGAGCCGACTCAGGACCGTCCTACCCATCATGGTAACGAGGAATCTTAGGTTCACCTAACCTAATGCTGCGGCCATGCGATCGGCGTCCGGCCGCCGGCCGAACGTGTACAGCAGTGGGAGGGCGCACCCGTAGGTGTCGTTCCCCAACGACAGTCTGCTGGATCAGTCGAGTGCTAGGACGTGGCGCAGGGCCTGGTCGATGTCCCGCATGGTCGTCGGGCTGAGCATGCCGCGGCGGTCTTCGAGGTCGTCCTTGTGGACGAGCTCGAGTTCGTCGACCATGGCGCGGCCGGCCAGCGGCGCGTCCGCGTCGGTGAGGTCCACGATGGTCGGCAGCGGACGCTTCGGACGGCTGGTGATCCGTACGACGTGGACCCACTCGAACCGTGATCGGTTGCGCCCGTCGTTGGAGACGATCACCACGGGCTTGGGCGTGTCGGATGCGAGGTAGCGGAAGTTCCAGACGGTGCCGCGCAGCAGCTCGTTCGTGGGCGGGGTCACGACCGGCGGCGGCGCCGCGCAGCGGTCGTCTGCTCGACCCACTCCCGCGTCTCGTCGAAGTCACCGGCATCGACGGCCTCGTTGTAGGCCCCCTCCAACAGGCTGTCGCGGACACGGCGCGCCCCGAGCAGGACCAGCGCACGCAGTTCCGCGGAATCGGACGACAGATGTTCGCCGGCCAGCCGTTCGAGCGCTGCATGCTCGTCGGTGCCTTCCTCCAGGAAGGGGCCGACGACCTCGCTGTCGCGAGGGTCGAAGTTGACGGTCTTCCGGTTCAACGTCGCCATGCAGCACAGTATGCAGCACACTATGCACCGTCGCAACCGCCCGGGCCGAGTCGTCTCCCCGGACGCGACGTCCTGGTCCGGCGCTAGCGGCGATCGGTCTCCAGCTGGCGTGGGACGTCAAGCGCTCGGGTCGAAGAGCCCGTCGGGATCGAGGCGGTCGCGCAGCGCCGCGAGCCGCTGGTAGTTGGCGTCGCCGTGAGCCATCCGTCGCATGCGGTCGCCGTCCTCGAAGAAGCCAGGGAAGTTCAGGTACTCACGCCCCGTCGACACGTCCCGGAACGCATCGATGCAGTCGCGGGTCCAGGCGAGGTTGTCGGCGTCAGCGGCGGGATCCTGCCAGTTGGCTTCGACGCCCAGCAGGTACGGGGAGCTGCGATCGCCGAAGGCGGTCGCGTCGGCGTCGACCCGACTCATCTGACCAGCGAGGTGCCAGATGTCCACGGTCGACAGATCGGACGGACGCCGTTCGGCCCACTCCCGCGTGAGCTGGATCACCCCGTCGGACAGATCCGGCAGGTGGAGCGACTTCCAGTAGTAGCGCATCCCGTCGGGGTAGTCCGCGTCCAGGATCTGCTGCAGTTCGACGAAGGGCATCGGTCCGCTGAGGTCGACCAGCGGGTCCCCGAGGTCACGTAACGGCTGTACCAGCCGTTCACCCGCCTCGAGGTCGGTCGCTGCGCACGCCATCAGCAGCACGTAGGGCTCGCCCCAGATGTCCTGGGGGAAGTCGTCCTCGTCGGGGACGGTCCCACAGATCGCGAAGGAGGACACCTCGTCCTCCAAGTCGGCGGTGAGATCGCGGTACGCCGCGAGGATGTCGGGTGTGCGGTCCGCGTGGTACAGGACGAACGCGACGAAGACCTCGGGACCGAGCGGGTGCAGTTCGTAGTCGAAACGGGTCACGACGCCGAGTCCGCCTCCACCGCCCCGCAGTCCCCACAGCAGTTCGGCGTCACGGTCCGTGGATGCCTCGCGGACGTCGCCGTCCGCCGTGACGACCTGGGCGCCCACGAGATTGTCGCAGGTGAGGCCGTGCTTGCGTCGCAGCCATCCGATCCCGCCGCCGAGCGTCAGGCCGCCGATGCCGGTGTCGGATACGACCCCGCCTGGGGTGGCGAGCCCGTGCGCCTGCGTGGCGGCGTCGAGGTCGGCCCACGTGGCACCTCCCACAGCCGAGGCGACACGGCCGTCGGGGTCGATGTGAACCTCGCGCATCTCGGACAGGTCGATCACGAGTGCTCCGTCTGCGATCGCGGTGCCGGCGACGTTGTGGCCTCCACCCCGGACCGCGATGCCCACCCCGTGGGACGCGGCGAACCGCACCGCGTCCTGAACGTCGGAGACGTCCGCGCATCGGGCGATCAACGCGGGTCTGCGATCGATCATCCCGTTCCACACGGCGCGGGCCTCGTCGTAGCCGGCCCCACCCGGCCGGAACAGCTTCCCTCGCAGCGAGTCGGCTAGCTCGGACATGGCATCACCCAGATGCACCGTGCCGCCGTCGAGCGTCGTCGCGGTGATCATCGTCTCCTCCAGATGAGCGGCTGTTGTGTACCGACTAGTTGGTATGTAACAGCATCTGCAGTCAGGTTTCAAGCCGCAAACCGGAGATATCCGCCCGTCAGTGACCGACCATGTAGTCTGTTCCCCGGTCCACGAAGCGCAGAGGAGCACATGCCGAGAGACGGCACCGCAACCCGGACGTCGATCATGGACGCCGCCGAACAGCTGATCCTCGAGCGCGGGTTCGCGGGCACCCCGATCGACGACGTGCTTGCCATCGCCGGGGTCACCAAGGGTGCGTTCTTCCACCACTTCGCCTCGAAGCAACAGCTGGCTCACGCGCTGGTCGAGCGGTACGCCGCACTCGATCTGGGGCACCTCGAGGACAAGATGCGCCGGGCCGAAGAGCTCAGTACCGACCCGCTCCAGCAGCTGCTGGTGTTCGTCGGACTGTTCCGCGAAGAGGCTGCGGAGCTCACCCAGCCCTACCCCGGCTGCCTCATGGGTTCGTACTGCTACGAGGCCGGACTCTTCGACGAACCGATCATGGACGTGATCGCATCGACGATGCGGACCTGGCGAGAACGGCTCACGGCCAAGCTCGAAGAGGTCGCCGACCAGTACCCGCCCCGACGCGACGTCGATCTCCCCAGCCTCGCCGAGCAGATCACGGTCGTGTTCGAGGGCGCCTACATCGTGTCGAAGGTGAGGCAGGACCCTGCGGTGGTGGCGCAGCAGCTCCAGCACCACCGCACCTTCCTGGAACTGCTGTTCACACCCGAGGACGCACCTACATCGCGGCCGGCCGGCTGACCGACGGGCATTGACCCGGCCAGCCAGCTCATCGCCGATCCCGATCGTCTCGCGGAACTCGAGCTGACGTTGCTCACGTCGGTGGGCGGATCCCCCTGAACGCTCGCTCGCGGTCAGCCCGCGACAACGCCGAGTCCACGTAGGTCGAGGTGCCGGCCGTCAGCAGCTCACGGGCGGCTGCAGCCAGCGCCCCGTACGCCGCGAACGCGAGCGCGCCACCGGTCGAGACGCGCCGGACGCCGACCTCCTCCAGTTCGGCGACGGTCGGTCCCTCGGGTCGCGCGAGGACGTTGACCGGGATCTCCACCTCGGTCACGACCCGCCTGATGTCGTCGAGGTCGACCAGGCCAGGCGCGTAGGCGACGTGCGCGCCGGCGTCGCGGTACGCGACCAGCCGCGCGATCGTGTCGTCGAGATCGTCGTTGCCGTAGAGGTGGTTCTCGGCGCGCGCGGTCAGGAGCATGCCCTCCGTCCGTGCCACCTCGGCCGCCGCTGCGACCCGCTCGACCGCCCGCTCGGTCGAGTCGATGCCGGCGCCTGGGGCGTAGTCCTCGATGGAGACACCCGCGGCCCCGCGTGCGCGAGCCGGCGGACGGTTTCGGCCACGCCGTCAGGCGTGGTCGCGAAGCAGCGCTCGGCGTCCACGCTCACGGGCAACTCGACGCACGAAGCCAGCGCCCCGACATGGTCGAGCAACTCGTCGACCGTGACGGTCTGGTCCTTCCGACCGAGCGAGGCTGCGTGGCCGGAGCTCGTGGTCGCGATCGCCTCGAACCCCAGCGACGCGAGTATGCGAGCCGAGCCGATATCCCACGCGTTGGGCAGGACGAACGTGCCATCGGCGTGGAGCCGAGCGAAGCGCTCGCGCGGAGATGACACGTCGACTCCTCGTCGCGGGTGGTGGGGGTGTGGCATCGACGCGCCTCGTCGCGGGTGGTCGGGGCTGGCGCCGACGCGCCGCTACTCAGTCGAGCGGATCGAGGCGGACGGTGCGGCGATCGGTGACGACGTGGCCGTGGTCGCACACCAGCCGCGCGTGCACCTCGGTGTCGCATTCGTCGTGCCGCAGCACGACCGGCGGGCCGCCGTCCTCGTGGCGCAGCCAGCGATCGCCGTAGTCCATGAGCGCGACGAGCACGGTCTGCAGGTCACGCCCCTTCCCGGTCAGGCGGTACTCGAAGCGCTCGCGGTCACCCGGCTCGCGGTACGGGCGCCGCTCCAACACCCCCGCGTCGACGAGCCGGGCGAGCCGGTCGGTCAGCACGCTGCGCGAGATCCCCAGGTGAGCGGTGAGGTCATCGAAGCGGCGCACGCCGTTGAAGACGTCGCGCAGGACGAGCACCGACCAGCCGTCGCCGAGCAGGTCGACGGTCCGGGTCACCGAGCAGTCACCCGCTTCGACGTCGCTCCAGTCCAGTCTCACGTTCGACATGGGATCAGGCTACCACCTGAGTTGCTCTTGCGAACCCAGGTCGGCTATGCTGAGTCCGTCTGGAGAACCCAGATGAACGTAGAAGCCAGGAGGAGGGAGCCATGTCGACGACCTGGGATACCAAGTTGGCCCGGCTGGGCGAGGTCCCGCTGTTCGAGGGCTGCGACCGCCGCGAGGTCCGCGCGATCGGCCGCCTCGGTGATCTCACCACGCGCCCCGCCGGCACCGTGCTGACCCGCGAGGGACGCTGGGGCGGCGAGGCTCTGGTCATCGTCGACGGGGTCGCCATCGTCACGTACCGAGGCAGGAGCGTGGCCGACCTCGGCGCGGGAGACGTCGTGGGGGTGGTCGCGGCTCTGCACCCGGGTGCCCAGCCCACGACCGTGACCGCTACCACCGAAGTCGAGCTGCTCGTGTTCGACCCACGCGCGTTCCGCTCGCTGCTCGAACTCGTGCCCGTCGTGGCCCGCCGGATCCTGACGCAGACGACGGGGCGCCTCGCCGCCGCGTAGACGATCGTCAGCCGGGACCGGATGGTGAGTCGGCTGATCGCCGAGGACGTCGACCTGCAGGACGATCAGATGATCGTGACCGGTCGAGCAGTTCGCGGAGCCCCGCCTCGATCCCGCGGGCCAGCACGTCAACGTCGGAGGCGGTGGCGTAGTCGCCGGTGATCCCGAAGGTGAGCGTGCCGTCGTAGGAGAAGATCCCGACCACGATGCGGACGCCGCCGGCCAGGGGGATCAGGGGGCCGCTCTCGAGCAGCCGGCGCCCGGCGAAGTAGAGGGTCTGCTGCGGCCCGGGGACGTTCGTGGTCGCGGTGTTGAAGGTACGCAGGGGTAGCCGGGTGGCCAGTCGCCCGGCCATCGCCGCGAGCATCGGCGGGGCGAAGCCGGCCATCTGCACCAGCCGCTCGCCGGCTACGGCGCCCCGCGCCTGCTTGAGGCCGTCCATCTGCCTGCGGATCTCGCCGTGGCGCGCGACCGCATCGTCGAGCCCCACCGGTAGGTCCGCGAAGACCGCGGACACCCGGTTCGTCAGCACGCCACGCTCGCCCTCGGCCCGGACGGAGACCGGCACGAGCGATCGGACGACCTCGACCTCCGAGAGTTCGCCGCGTGCCTGGAGCAGGTCGCGGAACCCGCCTGTGATGGCGGTCAGCACCACGTCGTTGATGGTCCCACCGAGGCCCTCCCGGACCGCCCGGACGTCCTCGAGGGTGGCGCGGGCGACGGTCCAACGCCGGTGCGGACCGATCGGGCCGTTCAGCGACGTGGCCTTGGCGGGGCGCAGCAGCGGGGCGAACGGAAGGGATGCACGGAGCGCCTCGGTGCCCTTGGCGAGCACGCGACGGGGCGCCCGGAACAGCGCCGTCGCGCCGCGCAGGCCGGCCAGCGGACGCAGCGCACCCACGGCGGACCGTCGGACGACCCCGACCAGGTCCGTGGCGGGCTCGGGGGACCACGGTTCGGGCGCATCCACCGTCGACTCGGCGTCCCGGTCGAAGACCACGGACATGAGGTCGGCCGCGGCGACGCCGTCGACCATGCAGTGATGGACCTTGGACACCAGTGCCCAGCGTCCCTCCGACAGGCCTTCGACGGCCCAGATCTCCCACAGCGGCCGGGCGCGGTCGAGATGCTGCGACATCACCCGGCTGACGAGCGTGTGCAGCTCGCGATCACCGCCAGGCGAGGGCAACGCCGTCCGTCGGACGTGGTAGTCGAGGTTGAAGTGGGGATCGTCGACCCAGACCGGCGTGCCGAGGTGCAGGGGGAGGAACCGCACCTTCTGCCGGTAGCGAGGGACCAGGTGCAGCTTGCCGGCGAACCGCGCCATCAGCTCGTCGTGATCAGGCGCTGGCCCTTCGAGGATGGCGGCGCCGCCCACGTGCATCGGCGTGACATCGTCCTCGACGTGCAGGAAGGTGGCGTCCTGGACGCTCATGGGCTCCGCGGTGGTCACCAGCGGTCCCAGTGCACGACCGACGCGGCGTCACGGCGCTGCGCAGCTCGGAAGTCGGTGCCGATGGTGTAGGCCACGGGCAGCAGCGCTGCCTGGGTGCAGCGCTCGTAGGGGATGCCCAGCAGCTCGGCGGCGCGACGCTCCTGGGTCAGGTGCAGGGTGGTCAGCGAGCTGCCCAGACCCCGCGCGCGCAGCGCGAGCTGGAAGCTCCAGATCGCCGGGAAGATCGAGCCCCAGAAGCCGGCCTGTAGGGCCGTGCCACCGAAGGGCAGCGCACCCGAGCCGGCCCCGTCGCCGTCCGTGCGTCCCCAGGCGCACGGGATCACGTGGACGGGGACGCGGTGGAGGTGCTCGGCGAGGTACAGGGCCGAGCTGACCACGCGGGCCTGCTGGTCGTCTCCCGGTGGGGGCGCCGCGTCCGCCGCGTCACCGTCGGCAGGGAGCAGGTACCCGCGCGCGCCCTCGCGGTAGAGGTCGGCGAGCTCGGCCCGTAGGGCGGGTTCGGTGACGACGACCCAGTGCCAGTTCTGCATGTTGGAGCCCGTGGGCGCCTGCAACGCGATGTCCAGGCACTCCTCGATGACCGCCCGCTCGACGGGCCGGTCGAGGTCCAGGCGCTTGCGCACCGCCCGGGTAGTGGTGAGCAGCTCGTCAGGCGTCAGGTCGAGTGTCATGCCTCCCCCCTGGAGGGGGGAGGGGCCGGCGTTGCCGGCCTGGGGGGTGAGGCCTGATGTGTCATGCCTCCCCCCTTGAGGGGGGAGGGGCCGGCGTTGCCGGCCTGGGGGGTGAGGCCTGATGTGTCATGCCTCCCCCCTGGAGGGGGGAGGGGCCGGCGTTGCCGGTCTGGGGGTG
>JAHWKY010000050.1 GCA_019347575.1 Actinomycetota bacterium
TCTTCCGATCTGATGCTCGCGACGGCGCACAGCCAGGAGGACGAGCACCTGCCGGTGATCGTGTGGGGCGCCGCAGCGTTGCTGTTCGGCGCCGCGGCCACCGTGGCCCGACGTCGGGACCGACGGGTGGCGCGTATCCGATGACGCCGAGCGAGATAGCACGTGCCCGGGGTAGAGTCCCCCGACCAGGCGAGACCGGCAGCCGCAGAGAGCACGGGGGGCTGCCGGTGACATGTACCGATACGGGTCGGCCTCGTGATGGCCACCCGAGCGAGGGGTAGCCAGATGAGATCCGTACTGACCCGTTCCGGCGTGCCGCTCGCCCTCGTCGCCGTCGCCGCGTTCGTGACGTCGCTACTGCCGACGGCGACACCGACGACCCCCCAGGCTGCGGATGCGACCCAGACGGCGGCCGCGGGCACCTCGTCGGAGCGGGAGGGAGTCACCGACTGCCCGCCCGGCCAGATCAGCGCCGAGGAGTTCCTCGACCGGGAACGCCGGATGAAGAGCGCGCTGGGAGGGCCTGCCGCCGACTCCGGATCGCCGCCTACCGAGCCCTCGAGGAGGCCGACTTCGCTGGTCCGGACGGGTGCGTCCTCGACAAGCACCCGGAGCCCTTCGGCGAGCTGATGCTGCGCGCGCAGGACTACGCACAGCCCCGACTGGCGCCCACCGGCGACGTCTCGCCCAACGCCTTCGCTGCGGCGGTCGAGGAGCGGCAGCAGCTCGAGGCGCAGGCCGCGGCCGTCGACGGCATCTCCGGGACGGCGAGGGAGTACGCGCGGGGACCGCTCCTGATGGACGACTCACGGTACGGAACCTCAGGGCTCGGGCTCGTCTGGCAGATGGGGCGTGTCGACGACTTCGCGTGGGTACCCACCCACGGTCGGAACGGACGCCTGTACGCTTCGGTGGGGACCGGAGGGATCTGGTACTCGGACGACCTCGCGGAATCCTGGCGCTCGCTCACCGAGAACATGCCGTCCACGATCGTCGGCTCGGTCGGCTGGACGCCGGCTGGCGGCCCGAGCGGGACGCTCGTCACGGTCAGCGGTGACCCGACGTTCGGCGGGATCTCCGGCTACCCCGGGTACGGAACCTTCTACTCGGCCGATCAGGGCCAGACCTGGACGCGCGCAGAGGGTGTCCCGGCTGGCGGCCTCGGGTTCGAGGTCGAGGTCGACCCGACCAACCCGAACGAGGTCTACGTCGCCACGATGCTCGGGCTGTACCGCTCGACCGACGGTGGCCGGACCTTCTCCGACGTGGCGTTGCCCGTGAGCGACGAGTGCGCGCGGGCCGGCAGCCAGAACCCGGTCCCGCAGGGCTGCTGGCTCGCCAACGTCGTCACCGACGTGCTGATATCAAGGAGCCGGACGGCGCGGGGTTCACCGACGGGTCCCCGGCGGTTCCGGCCGGCACCGTCGTCGCCGCGGTCGGTTGGCGGGGCGGCAACCACGAGAACGAGGACGGCGTCGTTCAGTCGCCGGGCAACGGCATCTACCGGTCGGAGACCGGCGCGCCCGGCTCGTTCGTCCGGGTCGACGAGCGGCCGCCGGGTGAGACCGACAGCCCGCTGCACTTCACCGAGCAGCACCGGATCGGGCGCGTCGAGCTCGGTGCGGCCACCGGAGACGACCAGGACCACGACTACCTGTACGCCATCGTCCAGGACGCGGTCGCGATCAACGGCGGGATCAACACGATGGATGCTCCCGACGGCAGCCCAGACGAGGAGGTGCCCTACAACACGATGCTGGAGGGTGTCTACGTCTCGCCGGACTTCGGGGCGTCCTGGACACGGCTGAACGACGACCAGGACTACCAGGGCCCAGAGACAGGCTCGGCCCTGTCTGTGACGTTCTCGGCGCTCGGCTACCAACCGGGCATCCAGGCCTGGTACAACCTCTGCGTCCAGCCCGACCCCACGCGTACCGATCCCGTCACGAACGCCCCGACGCGCATGATCGTGTGCCTCGAGGAGGTCTGGCAGAACGAGGACACCAGTGACAGCGGTGCGCTGAACGAGTTCAAGGTCGACTCGGCCGGGAAGGGCACCGCGACCCCGATGAAGGTCATCGGGCCCTACTACAAGGGCACGACGTGCCAGGCGCTCACGCTGGGCGCCCCCCTGTGCCCCACGAACCGGGATCCAGCTGCCTCCACGACCACGCACCCGGACCAGCACGGGGCGCTGTTCCTCCCGGACGGTGAGGGCGGCGTGCACCTGTTCATGGGCAACGACGGCGGCGTCTACCGCCAGTCGAAGGGTCCCGATCAGGAGTTCGACTCGACGAGTTGGGGGAACGGCAACAACCTCGGGTTCCAGACGCTGCTGCCGTACCACGCTCGCATCGCGCGGGACGGGACGGTCTGGTTCGGACTCCAGGACAACGGGTCCGCCAAGGTCGACCCGGAGCCGAACCCCGTCGTCGAGGGTGAGGACGACCCCTTCGATGGGCAGAGGTTCAACCAGTACGCGACGTACGGCGGCGACGGCTTCTTCATGGCCGTGGACCCCGATAACAGCGACGTCGCCTACTCCGAGACCCCGCTGGCAGACATGCGGTCCACCGGTGACGGCGGGAAGTCGTGGAGTGGGATGGCGCCACCGTCCGAAGGTGAGCCCTACCGTTTCAACAACCCGTTCGTGATGGACCCGACCGACGCCAACCACCTGATGACGGCTGGTTCCAAGGTCTACGAGACGACCCAGGGACCTGGCACGACGACCAGTTCGTGGGTCGAGGTCTACGACCTCGGCACGTCCGCGAGCCCCGGCGATCCCGAGGCCGAAGCGGGCGAGGGCGAGATCGACAACCAGATGACCGCGATCGACACCGTGCGCGACGCGGCGTACGTCGGGTTCTGCGGGACGTGCGACATCCTGAACAGCGACGTGCCGTTCCAGAACGGGCTCGCGACGAACGTCGACGGTGGTGAACCCCGGGAGCGTCTGACCTCCAAGGGCTGGCACATCGCTTCGGCGAAGGGGCTCCCGAACCGGTTCATCACCTCGATCTCGATCGACCCGAACGACGTGCGGACGATCTACGTCACCCTCGGCGGGTACAGCCGGAAGTGGTTCGGACCCGACGGCAGCCTCGGCGACGACAACCAGAACATCGGCACCGGGCACCTGTTCGTGTCGCGCGACGCAGGTGAGACGTTCGCAGACATCAGCGGCAACCTGCCGGACGTCACCGCGAACTGGGCGACCCTGCGCGGCGACCAGCTGATCGTCGGGACCGACGTCGGACTGTTCGCCTCCGGGACGAACGGCGCCGGCAATGCGTCGCCGACGTTCGCGCCGCTGCCAGGCGTACCGGCCGCCGATCACCTCGACGCAGCTACAGCCGGGCGACCCCAACACGCTGATGATCTCGACCTACGGGCGGGGTATCTGGTCGTACACCTTCGACCAAGAGCTGCCATCCAGGGTGTACGAGCGTGTCGCCGGCGATGACCGGATCCTGACCGCGATCGAGGTATCCAAGGAGCACCACGACCGCTCCGACACCGTGGTGCTGGCACGGCACGACATCTACCCGGACGCGCTGGCCGGGGCGCCGCTGGCCTACCAGCGGAACGCGCCCCTGCTGCTCACGACCTCCGGGGCGCTGCACCCCGACACCGCGACGGAGATCCGCCGCCTGGGGGCGGACCGAGCGATCCTGCTGGGAGAGACCGCGGCCCTGTCCGCGCGGGTCGAGGCCGACCTCGCGGCGCTCGGGGTGGATACCACCCGGATCGGTGGTCCGGATCGGTTCGACACGGCCCGCAGGATCGCACAGGAGGTCAGCGACGAGCACGTCTACATCGTCGAGGGTGCGGACCCGGACCCCAGCCGTGGGTGGCCGGACGCACTGTCGGTCGCGCCCCTCGCGGCCCACCAGCAGCGACCGATCCTGCTGGTGACGACCGAGGTCCTCCCCGAGGCGACCAAGCGGGCGATCGATGAGCTCGACGCCACCGAGGCGACGATCGTCGGTGGGCCGGTCGCGATCAGCGAGGAGGTCCGGGCGCAGGTCGAGGAGCAGGGACTGATCCTCAAAGAGGTGGCGGGCGAGGACCGCTACGACACCTCCGCGCAGGTCGCCACGATCGCGAAGGCCGCCGGGATGAGCGAGGACGAGCCGTGGCTCGCGACGGGGACGAACTTCCCTGACGCGCTCACCGCCGGCCCGACCGTCGCCGCGCACGGGGGGGTGCTCCTGTTGGTGCCGCCCCACGTGCACGAAGGCGGTCCCACCTACGGGTGGCTCGACACCAACGCCATCCGGTTCACCCACGTGCGGTTCGTCGGCGGTCCCGTCGCGATCTCCGAGCACGTCGTCGAGGAGGTCAAGGCTGCGGTCCAGGACGGGGTCACCCCCGACCCACCGCCGCCGCCGCTCGACGGCGAGACGCTGGCCGGTCCGTTCACGTTCGAGACCGGGTCCGAGGGATGGACCTCCGACAGCACCGACCCGGTCGTGGAGTGGCGGGTCGGCCCGCCCGGTCACGACTCCGGGCAGAGCTTCAACGTCCCGACCTACAACAACGAGATGAGCACCACCCTGACGTCACCGGAGTTCGCCCACCCGGGCGGCCGGGTGCTGCTCGACTGGTGGCAGCGCGTCAACACCGAGGAGGGGTGGGACTACCTCACCGTCGGCTGGTCCAGCGACGGCGAGAAGTTCCAAACCGTCGAGGGGTACTCGGGGCCGAACCCCGATTACCCCGGGTTCACGAACCAGCGGATCGAGTTCGTGGCGCCTGAGGGACCGCTGTACATCCGGTTCACCTTGAGCAGCGACGCGCTCGTGACGTCCGAGGGTGCCTACATCGATGACGTGATCATCCAACACTAGGCGCCGGTCGTGACCGGTCGAGTGGCAGCCCCACCCCGCGGTAGGGGTTGAGCTGCCACTCGACGGCTGGGTCAGCGGCCAGGCCGCGCCCCGATGCGGTCGAGCGCCCCGAAGAACGCGTCCACGTCGTCCTCGCTCGAGTACACGTGGGGGCAGATGCGCAACGCCCCGTGCCGCTCGTCCACGATGACGCGTTCCTGGCGGAGCAGCGTGTCCAGCACGTCCTCCGAGTCCTGCACCCCGATCGCGACCATCCCGCCTCTGCGGGCGGGGTCCCGGGGCGTGCGGACCGGGTAGCCCTCGTCGTCCGCGCGCTCGACCAGGTACGAGGTGAGCTCGGCGACCCTCGCGTGGATCCGGTCGGGTCCGATGTCGTGGATCAGGTCGAGGCCGGCAGCGGCCGCGAACACCGCCGCGGGTGACGGGGTGCCGAGCGCGAAACGCCGCGCGGTCTCGGGCCAGTCGAGCCGCGAGTTGTCGAACGCGAAGAAGTCGGCCTGACTGAACCAGCCGGTGACGAGCGGCTCGAGGGCGGTGATGCGGTCGCGGCGCACGTACAGGAACGCCACGCCCGGTCCGCCGAGCAGGTACTTCAACGGCCCGCCGACGAGGGCGTCGCAGCCGACCTCGTGGACGTCGATCGGGACCACGCCGGACCCGTGGTAGTCGTCGAGTACGCACCAGGCGCCGGCCTGGCCACAGCCCGCAGCGAGCTCGCGTGCGTCCAGGACCGCGCCGTCCAGGTACGACACCCGCGAGGCGCTGACCACGGCGGTGCGGTCGTCGAGGGCGTCGAGGTACGCACGCTCGTGGGCGGAACGATCTCCCTCGACCCAGACGACCTCCGCGCCCCGACGCTCCTGCGCGAGCCAGACGTGGCAGTCCGTCGGGAACTCCGAGCGTGCCAGCAGGATCCGGGCGCGGCCCTCCGGGAACGTGATCGCGGTGGCCAGCGAGGACAGGCCCGTCGAGACCGAGGGTGTGAGCACGACCTCCTCCGGGTCGGCGCCGATGAGCCGGGCGTAGCTGGCCTCGAGCCGGTGCATCTCCGGGATGATGTGGTCGAACCAGACGAGCTCCGCGGACGCCTCGGACCGCCAGAGGTCCAGGAACCGGTCGACCGCGGCGCGCACGGGTCGGGACAACGGGGCGAGCGTGTGTGCTCCCAGGAACGTGGTGTCCTGGACGGCCGGGAACAGCTCGCGGAGCGCAAGCAGGTCGTCGGGTCCTCTCACAGGTCTACCATCAGCAGGTCGAGGTGGTGGACGGCCGTCGCCCAGGCCGCGGATCCGGTGTCGAGGTGCTCGAAGTGGCCCTCGTCCTCGATGAGCACCCCCCGCGCCCGGTCGCCGGCCGCGATGGCGTCCTCGACGTACCGCTCGGTCTGGTCGGGTGGGACGAGGTCGTCGGTGGCGCCGTGGAGGGCAACGACCGGGACACCGATCGGGAGCCGTTCGATCGGCGATGCGAGGCCGTACCGGTCGGTCACCTCCGTGGGCTCGCCACCGAGGAACCGCTGGGTGGAGCCACCCCCGAGCCGCTGGGCGGCTGCCGTCCGCAGGTCGAGGATCCCGGCCTGGCTGATCACGCCCCGGATCCGCACCCGCGGATCCGCGCCCGGAGCACCTCCTGGCAGGCCCGGACGCGCCGCCCCCCAGGCCGCCAGGTGGCCTCCGGCGGAGTGACCGACGCTGACGAGACGGTCGAGGTCCAGCCGATGATCTGCGGCGAGGTCCGCGAGGTGGTCGATCCCCGCGGCCACGTCGTCGATGGTCCGCGGCCAGCCCCCACCGTTGCCGATACGGCGGTACTCGACGTTCCAGACGGCGTAGCCCCGTCCGGCCAGGTCCTGCGCCAACGGGCTCGTCAGCGAGGCGTCGTAGCGCGCCAACCAGAACCCGCCGTGGATCATCACGATCGCAGGGTGCGGTCCGTCACCCTCCGGGAGGTGCAGCTCGCCGTACTGGGCCGGATCGTCGCCGTAGTTGATCCTCACCGCAGCGAGCGAACCGGTCGAGGATGCCCCGTGATCGCGACGGTCCGCGCGCCACCCCACGTCCGCTGAGCACCCAACCGCGACCCTTCCGACCCGGACGCGCCCGGGACCCTAGACCAGCCCCCTCCCTCCGGCTCGCGGAGGGCCTTGTGAACCTGGTGCGCCGCATGTGGCGTTCTGCGTTCACAGGCGGGTGGGTTGCAGGTCGTGGACGGGCCTTGTGAACCTGGTGCGCCGCATGTGGCGTTCTGCGTTCACAGGTGGGTGGCGAGGGCGAGCGGGATGTGGCGCTCGGCGTCGGTGAGGGATCCGTGGTGCCCGACGAGCTCACGCTGGCGTGGGTCGACCGTCTTCTGCACGATAACGACCGGGGAGCGGGCCGCGACGACCACGTCGCCGATCCGGCTGCGTGCGGTGTCGGTCACGTCGCCGCCGAACCAGCCCGCCCGGATCGCGTCGTCGCGCCCCAGCACCCAGCACCGGTCAGCGAGCTCCTGCTGCCAGCGCCCCACCACGTCCCGCGCCGACCGGTCATCATGGGTGTGCACGTGGCGCAGCCGCGGCTCGCCGGCTAGCACGCGCACGTCGTCGAGGAGGTGGGGGGTGTCCGCTACCTCGATCTGGTCCTCCTCCGCCACGTCGACCATCCCGTGGTCCGCGATCACGACGAGTGACGCACCAGCCGGCAGGCGCGCGGCCAGTCCTGCCACCAGCCGGTCGGCGGCGGCGAGCTCCTCGCGCCACTCGTCGCTGTCGATGCCGTGCACGTGGCCCGCGAGGTCGAGCGCCCCGTGGTAGGCGTAGACCAAGCGTCGCTCCCGCTCGCTGAGGAGGTCGGGGACGGCATGGATCAGTTCGGCTGGCGAGTCCGCCCCGACGTGGGTGCCGCCGCGCAGCGTGGCACGTTGCAGGCCGCTGCCGGCGTGGTCCCGCGGTCCGACGGTCACCGGTTCCAGACCGGCCCCGGCGGCACGTTCCATCAGGGTCGGTCGTGGTTGGAACCGCTCGGGGGGCTGGACCTCCTCGAGGGAGACCTCGGGCCCCACGCCGGCGAGCTTCCAGCGCAACAGGCTCATGGGACGGTCGTCGTCCGGCAGCGCCACGGTGGCGCCGAGCAGCCCGTGCTCCCCCGGCGGCAAGCCCGTCGAGAGGCTCGCGAGGCTGGTGGCGGTCGTGGTAGGCACGGCGGCGTCGAGTGGCTCGGGGCGTGCCAGTTCGACCAGGGTCGGGGCGAGGTCGGCGTGCTCGTGCAGCAGGTGGAAGCCCATGCCGTCGATCAGCAGAAGACAGGTCCGGGGAACCTCGGGCAGCCGGATCGTCGGGTTCGCGGTGCCGACGCCCAGTGCAGACAGCACCGACGGGAGGACGTCGGCGATCGAGGCCTCTGCGTACCGCGGACCCGCCGGTGGCGGGGTCACGCGGGACCGACCTGGACGGTGACCTCGTCCGACGCCCTGATCGCCTCGACCAGCCGTTCGTCGGACCTCACGTGGACGCCGGGCCACAGCACGCTGCGGATCGCCTCACCTTCGACGACGGCGCCCTCGCCGACGACGGTCTCGCCTCCGGACGCGGCGAGGTTGGCATCCAGGTACTCCCGGTGCGTCCCGCAGTCGTGGTAGGGCGCGTCGCTGACGGCGAGGTCCAGCCGGCCCTGCTCGTGGTGGGGACCGAGCACCGCCGGGTACAGCCCGAGGCGTTCCGCGGGGAGCTCGCGGACGACCTCCCACGGCAGCACCGCCGCGCCCGTGTACCGGAGGTCGCCGAAGTCCCCCCGGTCGCGGTCGCGGATGGTCAGCACCCGGACCCGCTCGCCATCCCACCCCTCAACGAGCCCCGCGAGGTCGTCCGGGTGGTAGACGTCCGAGTTGCACACCAGCACGTCGGCCCCATCGAACCAGTCGCGCAGCTGTCCGAGCGCTCCGGCCGTCTCGAGCGCCTCGGGCTGTTCGACCGACAGGTGGACGCCGGCCCCCTCGAGGTGCTCCGCGATCCGCTCGTGCAGGTGCCACGCGTTCACCGCGGTGCGCTCCACGCGTGGTCGCACCCTTGCCAGCGCGAGGTCCAACATCGGGACGTCACCGACCGGACACAGCGCCTTCGGTCGCAGGTGGGTCAACGGGCGTAGCCGGGTACCTGACCCGGCGGCGAACACCACCCCTACGAGCGTCACCGTGACCTCCACGCCGTCGCGATCGGACGCTAGTTGGCCGCGAGGCGACACCCAGGGGACCTACCCTCCCGAACGTACGTTCGCAGCCCACGCCATGGTCCGTACCGTCGGGGTGGACGACAGGGAAGGGGAGCGAGATGACCGGTGTCCTGGAACAGGGTGACCTGCACGTGCTGTACCGGCCCGCGGTCGAGGAGGACGAGCCATCGGGGTTGGTCGACGTGGCGGACATCTACCTCGTCCTCGTTCCACGCGAGGACCGCCCCGCCCGCATGGTGACGGTCGGCCGGAAGCGTCTGCCCACGGTCGACGAGCACGACCGCTTCTGGGGGTACGTGTCGGCTGTCCCGGAGGACCGAGACCAGCTCGCCGAGATCCTCGGACCGGACACCTACGAGACCCGGACGCGGGGACGCCGTCGTCGCCCCGCCTGCCGCCCCGCCGCGACGGGCGTGTACGACCTGCGACGGCTGGGCCGGGATACGAGGCTCGTGGTCGTGTTCGACGACGCGGACCAGGATCCGGGGGCCGGGGAGGTCCAAGACGCGCTCAACGTCCCCCCGGAGGCGACGTACGTCGTCTCCGTGAAGAACCCCGACGCGGGGTCGCCGCCCGGGGCGGGTCTCGACGACGCCCGACAGGCCGATCTCCCGGGGGAGCTGCGGGATCGCTTCGAGGGACGCCGCTGGATCGCGGTGGACCCGCCCGACTTCCTCGACCACGAGGGCGTCGAGCTGCTGTTCATCGGGGCGGAGGAGGAGGCCGAGGGTCTCTGGGACGACGCTGCCGACGCCGCTGACCCGTACGCGCAGCTCCGACTCGACCGCGAGCAGCACCCGCCCCAGCCCCTGCTCGAGGGATCGTGGGCGTGACGGGTCGGGGACCCACGCGTCGGGGGTCCCGCCACTAGCGTTGCCCGGCGTGGACCGCCCGATCGTCATCGCGCACCGGGGTGCCTCCCGCGACGCACCCGAGCACACCGTGCACGCCTACGAGGAGGCGGTCCGCCAGGGCGCGGACTCGATCGAGCTCGACCTGCAGCTCACCGCGGACGGCGTGCTCGTCGCGTTGCACGACGACACGCTCGAGCGCGTCGCCGGCCTGCCCGACCGGGTCGCGGGGGTCGAGTACGCCGAGCTGCGCGACGTCGACATCGGGGTGTGGTTCAACCGTGAGCACCCCGACCTCGCCGACGAACGTTTCGTCGACGCTCGCGTACAGACGCTCAGCGACGTGCTGTCCGCGCACCCTCCGCCCTTCCGGCTGCACCTCGAGCTGAAGACCCCGAGCGTTCACGGCGGCCGGATCGAGCACACCCTCGCCGACGTCCTCCGGGACCACGGTGAGCTGGATGGCCCCCGCGAGGAGAGCCGGCTCCTGGTCGAGTGCTTCGAGCCGGACAGCCTGCAGCTGGTCCGGTCGCTGGCCCCCGAACTCCCCACCGGACTGCTGTGGTACGAGGCACGCCCCGACCTCCTGCTCGGCGAGCTCCCCGGCTGGGTCGACGTGTCCTGCCCCGAGGCCTTCGTCGCGCTGGTGCACCCCGAGCTGGTCGCCGCGACCCACGACCGCGGCCGGGACGTCCACGTGTGGACCGTCGACGAGCCGGAGGAGATCGCGGCGCTCGTCGAGGCCGACGTCGACGGGATCTTCACGAACCGGCCGGCCGTCGCCAGACAGGCGGTGGACAGCCGGTAGGCCTCAGTCGCCGTCCGGATCGAACGTGATGATCGGGCTCGGTGTCTCGCTGCCCGATGGGGTCGGGGACGGCGAGGCGCTGGGGTCCTCGTCCGGGGTCGGGCTGGACGGCTCCTGGGGTCCGTCGCTGATGACGATCGTGACCTCGGAGCCCTTCGGGGCGCGGGAGCTGCCCTCGGGCTCCTGACGGATGACCTTGCCCTCGTCGACGGTGTCGGACGGCTCGCGGTACGTGAGGACCTCGAAGTCCACGGCCTCGAGCTGGAACCGGGCCTCCGCCTCGGTGAGCCCCACGACGCGCGGCACGATCTCCGTCTCCTCGCCCGCGCTGATGATCAGCGTCACCGACGAGTTCACGGGCACGCTGGTTCCGATCGCGGGATCGGTGCCGATCACGCGGCCCTTCTCGACCTCTTCGTCGAACCGCTCCTCGCGCCCTTCGATCGCCAGTTCCGCGTTCCGGAGGGCCGCGACCGCGTCCTGCTCGGCCATCCCCGCCACGTTCGGGATGACCACGGGGCGTGGGCCGCGCGACAGCGTCAGCGTGACGGTCCCGCCGTCCTCGAGCCGGCTGCCCGGACCGGGATCCTGCGCGAGCACCCGCCCCTCGTCCACGTCGGAGCTGTACTCGGCGGGGCCGAACCGCGCCGACAGCCCCTGCGCGCTCAGCGCCTGTTGTGCGTCCGCGGGGGTGTCGTTGACCACGTTCGGGACCGTGCGCAGGACCGTGCTCTCGCCCGTGAGGCTGGACGCCAGCAGCCAGATCCCCCCCGCGAACGCCAGGACGGTCAGCAGCCCGAGGATGGCGTAGCCGACCGTGCGCCGGCGGCGGTGCTGCAGGGCCGTGCGCGGCGGGCGGTTACCGATCAGCTCGGCGTCGAGCATGGCGGTCTCGTCCGGCGACAGCACGGCCGGGGCGCTCACCGTCTGCCCGGCCCGGGCTCTCAGGACATCGTCGCGCATCTCGGCCGCCGTGGCGTACCGGTTCGTCGGGTTCTTGGCCATGGCCTTGACGGCGATCGCCTCGGCGGGAGGAGAGATCGACGGGTCGATCCGCCGAGGAGCGACGGGTTGTTCCTGGACGTGCTGGTAGGCGACCCCGACGGCGCTGTCGCCCTCGAACGGCTGCCGGCCGGTCAGCATCTCGTAGAGCACGACCCCCAGCGAGTAGAGATCCGACCGCGCGTCCACCTCGACCCCCTGCGCCTGCTCGGGCGAGAGGTACGCCGCCGTTCCCAGCACGTTCGCGGTCTCGGTGACGGTGTGCGAGTCGATCGCTCGCGCGATGCCGAGGTCGGTGACCTTCACGGTCCCGTCGTCGTCCAGCAGGATGTTCCCCGGCTTGACGTCGCGGTGGATCACGCCCCGCTGGTGCGCGTACTCCAACGCCGCGCACACGTCGGCGCAGACCTCGAGGCTGCGGTCCTCGGTGAGGCCGCCGCGCGCCAGGACCTGCTGCAGGGACCTCCCAGGGACGAGCTCCATCACGATGAAGGGCAGGTCGCCGTGCTGACCCGTGTCGTAGACCTTGACGAGGTTCGGGTGGTTCAGGGCGGCGGCCTGCTGCGCCTCGCGGCGGAACCGACGCTGGAACTGCTCGTCGTCGCTGAAGCGCGTCGACAGGACCTTGACCGCGACGTCCCGCTGGAGCACCTCGTCGGTCCCGCCCCACACCTCGGCCATCCCGCCACGGCCGATCAAGCGCTCGAGGCGGTAGCGGCCAGCTAGCAGCACGTCCGCCTGCGGCACGGAGGAAGGGGGGTTGGGCACGGGCTCTCTCTCCCCCGGTGGAACGGGTTCGGGAGGTCGCCTGAACGGTACCAACCGCCCCCTTCCGTGGCCGCCACCCGCGCCCCCACATCACGGGAAGGATCTCTCGCACCCCCCGGTGGAGATGCTCCCAGATGCGCGGGCTCGGGGGCTCGCGGCGTTGGGTCAGGAGGCGCCAGCGATGGCCGACAGGACGGCCTGGGCGATCGGGGCAGCGTCGACCCCGCCCGTGGCGCCTTCGCCTGCGTCCGGCAGGGCTACCGCGATCGCCGCGCGTGGGACCGGGCTGCCGGCCTCGTCGGGCGTCGACACGAAACCCACGAACCAGGCGTGCGGCGACCCGCTGCCGGGATCCGCGGTGCCGGTCTTGCCGCCCACGACCGCCCCGTCGACCTGAGCGCGACGCCCCGTGCCCCCCTCCACGACCCCGATCATCAGCTGCCGCAACGTGTCCGCGGTCTGGCGGCTCACGGCCTGGGCCGTGAACGAGCCCTGCACCCAGGGACCGGAGTCCGGTCCCCGGACGCGCCGGCCGGACGGATCCAGCACCTCGGCCACCACGTAGGGCTTCATCAGGACGCCCTGGTTCGTGATGGCGCCGGCCACCATCGCCATCTGCATCGCGGTGGCCTGGACCTCGAAACCACCGATGGCCGCCTGTGCGGTCGTCGGAGGGTCGAGCTCCTTGGGGATCGACGACTCGGCGACGGGCAGCGCGTACGGCGGCTGCCGGTTGAAGCCGAACCGCTCGGACTGCTGGATCAACGCGTCGTCGCCCAGCTCGACGCCGAGCCGGGCGAACACGGTGTTGCACGACACGATCAGGGCCTGCTCGAGGGTGATCGTGCCGCCCCCCGTGCAGGTCCCGCCGCCGTAGTTGCCGATCCGGTGGTCCGTCTGGGGCGGCTGGTAGCTGCCCTCGTCGGGGAAGGTCGTCTCCCTGCCGAACCCCCGCTCGAGGGCCGCGGCAGCGACGATGAGCTTCATCGTCGAGCCGGGGTTGTAGCGCCGCTCGATCGCACGGTCGGCCAGCGGCTGGGCCGGGTCCTGTTGGAGCTGTTCCCAGTAGGCCCGGATGTCGCCGGGGTCGTGGCTCGACAGTCGGTTGGGGTCGTAGGTGGGGTTACTCGCGTGGGCGAGGACGGCACCAGATCGCGGGTCCAACGCGATGATCGCCCCTGCCCGGTCCCCCAACGCCTCCACGGCGGTCTGTTGCGCGGCGGGCAGCAGGGTCAGTCTGAGCCGGTTGCCTTTGCGGTCACCGGCACCCAGCAGTTGGCTCAGGTTCTCGGCGAGCGCCTCCGTCGGGGTTCCGGTGAGCGCTTCGTTCATGGTCCGTTCGAGGCCGTCGCGCCCGTAGACGACCGAGTAGTAGCCCATGAGGTGGGCGTACAGCGTCGCCGGCTCGTACCGCCGCCGGTACTTGAGGTCGCCCTCCGTCGGCTCGCTCGTCGCCACCGCCTCGTCGGCGACGATGATCGGTCCACGATCGATCTGGTACTCCTCGATCAGGAGCCGCCGGTTCGCGGGGTGGTTCGCGAGCTCCTCGGCCTTGAGCAGCTGCACGACGTTGAGGTTCACGAACAGCGCACCGAACAGCAGCAGCGTGAACCCGGCGAGACGGCGGACCTGACGGGTCATCGGCGGCCCCCCTTCACGCCCGCGCCCCGGTCAGCGCGGTCCGGCGGGCGCGGTCGCTCACCCGCAGCAGCAGCGCGAGCAGCACGTAGTTCGCCACCAAGCTGGAGCCACCGTAGGACACGAAGGGGAGGGTGATGCCGGTGAGCGGCACGAGCCGGGTGATGCCGCCGACGATGACGAACACCTGCAGGGCGAGGATCGCCGCCAACCCCGCAGCCAGCAGCGTCCCGACGTCGTCCGTGGCGATGAGGGCGGTCTTGTAGCCCTTGACGACGATGAGGAGGAACGCCACGAGGACCGCTGTGGCCCCGAGCAGACCCAGCTCCTCGCCGAGGACGGCGAAGATGGCATCGGTCGCCGCGGCCGGGATCTCGGGGTGGCCGAGGCCCAGGCCCGTCCCCGTCAGGCCCCCGGTCCCCATCGCGAAGAGCGACTGGACGAGCTGGTAGCTCTCGTCGGAGATGCGCTCGGGCGCCCAGGGGTGCAGCCAGATGTCGAACCGCAGTCGCACGTGCGAGAACATCGCGTAGGCGGCGGTCCCGGCGACCGCGAACGTCGCCGTGCCGATCGCGGGGTAGGCCGGGCGACCGGTCGCCACGTACAGCAGCGCGACGAAGACCCCGAAGAACAGCAGGCTCGAGCCGAGGTCCCGCTGGGCGACGAGGATCCCGATGCCGCCGAGCGCCGCGACCAGCACGGGCGCGAGGTGGCGGGCCGGCGGCACGAGGAACGGGCCGATCCGGGTGGTGGCGACGGTCAGCAGCGCCCGCTTCTCGTCCAGGTAGCCGGCCAGGAACACCACCATCGCGATCTTCGCGAACTCACCGGGCTGGAAGCTGACGATGCCGAGGTCCACCCAGAGGCGCGCCCCGTTGACCTCGTAGCCGATCCCGGGGACCATCGGCAGCATCAACAGGGCCAGCGTGGCCAAGCCGAACGTGTAGCGGTAGCGCGCGAGCCGCCGGTGGTCGTCGACCACGATCAGGGTGAGGGCGAACGCCCCGATCCCGACGACGGTCCACGTGGTCTGGGCGACCGCCAGGTCCGCCCCCGCCCCGGCGTCGAGCCGACGGATCAGCACCAGCCCCAGCCCGTTGAGGAGGAACGCCGCCGGGAGCAGCACGGGGTCGGCGAACGGCGCGAACCGTTGCACCGCCAGGTGGGCCACGACCGCGAGTGCCACCAACGCCCCGAGGTACACGAACGTCCCGCCGGGGATGCCCTCGGCGGTCGCGAGCAGCACCAGGATGTACGCACCGACGACCACGACGAGCGCGAGGATGAGCAGTCGACGCTCCGTGGCCCTCGCTCGGTCCGCGGCGGGGGCGCGGTCCTCGCTCACCCGGATGGGCTCTCGGTCGGTGACGACCTCCCGGGGGATGGGCTGTCGCCGGGGCTCCCGCCGCTCGACGACCCGCTGCGACGCGGGGCGTTCTGGACGATGCTGCGGGCGTCCTGCAGGTCGGTCGCCGCCACGCCGTCCTCGAACGCGTTCACCTGGAAGCCGGGGAGCTCGTCAGCGGTGACCTCGGTCTCCTCGGCGACCCAGTACAGGTGCAGCGGTCCGAGAGACGCGGGCACGCCGTGGAAGATGGCGACCTGGTCCTCGTCCATCCCGACGAAGTAGGAGCGGGACAGCAGCCACCAGCCCCCCAGCGCCCCGAGCACGATCAGCGTCAGCAGCACCACGATCGTGGTGATGACCCGCTGCCGCCGGAGAGGGTCGGATCCACCGTCGTCGTCGAGCGATCGCCGCCCGAAGGTCCCGAGGCGTCCCAGCTTCTGCGCCCACTCGCGGCCGGCCGTGTCCTGGCCCTCCTCGCCGGCTCGTGCGTCGGGGCGGATCACGGTGGGCCCGCCCACGGGCGGGGCGTCGTCGTCGATGTACCGCAGCAGGACGACGGTGATGTTGTCCGGTCCCCCTGCCTCGTTGGCGGCGTCGATCAGCGAGCGTGCCGCCTCGTCGACGTCGGCTTCGGATCCGACGATCTCCTCGATCGTGGTGTCCGACAGGGGGCCCGTGAGTCCGTCCGAGCACAGCAGGATCTGGTCGCCGTCCTGCAGCTCGATCGTCAACGTGTCCACGTCCAGGTCGACGTCGACCCCGATCGCGCGGGTGATGATCGAGCGGTGAGGATGGTGGGCGGCCTCCTCCTCGGTGATCTGCCCCTCCTCGATCAGGTGCGCGACGAGGGTGTGGTCCCGGGTCAGCTGCGTGAGGTCGCCGTCGCGGATCAGGTAGGCGCGGGAGTCCCCGACGTGGGCGACGTGCAGCCGGCGGCCCTCCACGATCGTTGCGGTCAACGTGGTGCCCATGCCGCGCAGATCGGGCTCGTCCGCGGCCTTCCGGACGACCGCAGCGTTCGCCGCGAGGACCGCGTCGAGCATGGCGGCCTGGACGGTCGCCGCGTCCTGGAACACCCTGCCGTCCAGCGCCTGGACCGGCAGCAGCGCGGTGGCCGAGGCGACATCGCCCGCGAGGTGGCCGCCCATGCCGTCCGCCACGGCGAAGACGCTCTCGCCCAGGTGGTACGCGTCCTCGTTGCGTCGCCGGGCGCGACCCCGGTCGGTGACGGCGGCGGACCGGAGCTCCCTCATCGCCGGACCTCGATCCGGGTCTTGCCCAGACGCAACTGGTCGCCGGCGCCGATCTCCGTGGGTTGGGTGACCTTGGCACCGTTGAGGTA